>NZ_JARAYQ010000012.1:0-74082 GCF_033794505.1 Streptomyces sp. MB09-01
CCCCGGCACCGGGCACTCCCCCCGCCCCGGCCGAGGGCAAGCACTAGCGCTGGATGCCACGGCCGACACCTGAAGTCATCCGAGAAGGCCCCCGACCGAGACCGGTCGGGGGCCTTTCACGCGCCGGGCGGGATCCCCGAGGTGGACGTCACGCCGCCGCCGGCCCCGCCCACTTCCTCTGCGGCTTGGCAGCCTTCTTCTCCTCTTCCCGCCGCCCTCGCCCGGTCCATTTGCCCTGGTGCCGCCAGCATCGGGACGTGCCCTTCAACGTCAGGTTGGAACAGCGCTTTCCGCCCGCGACGGGCCACCCGCACTTCCCCTGCTTCCATTCGGTCAAGAGAACCCCCAACAGTCGCCGCTCGTCCGCTCGTATCCGCTCATCCGCTCGGACGACCAGGATGGGCGGAGCCGGATCGGACGCGGAGAGCGCACGCTCGGCGCCGTGCGGCAGCTGCGGGGCAAGGAACCATGACGGCTGCGCCCCCCACCTCACCGCAGGCCTGCCCACCCACCCCCGAATGTCAGCTGACCTGCAATGAGCACGGCACATCCGCCAGTGCTCCCGGCTTGGCAGAAACGAAGAGAGCCCCCACCGCAACCGGTGGGGGCTCTCACAGATGGCCTCGGACAGCCTCGGCGACGTCGGTCCTCACCCGCCGCCGGCCGGCTCCAGCGCTCCTGCCGCGGGCTCGCGTCCTCCCATGTCCAGGCGGAACGGCGGGTACTCGTCGGTCATGAGGGACGCGTAGACGAGCACCCGCAGCGTCCAGCGCACCAGGCCCATCAGCAAGTCGAACAGACCCCTCGGATAGCTCCCCGTGCATGTCAGGATCATCACCGCGACCAGGGAGAGCAGACCGATGAGTCCGGAGGAGAACGGACTGTAGTCGTCCAGGTACTGGTACATCTTCCAGCCACTGGTGAGCATCAGCGTGATCACCAGCACCTGCGGGATGACCAGCAGCCACTTGACCAGGACCAGTCCGCGGGACAGCTGCTCGGGATACGTCATGTCGACACGGATCGGGTAGCCGGGCACGTCCTTGAGGGTGAACGGCGGATATTCATCGGTGCCCATCACCGCTGAGCAGTAGTAGCTGACGCGCGTACTCCACCGGATGACGCCGACATTGAAATCGAACAGTCGCCGCGGGTAGCTGCCGGTGATGAGGATTCCGAAGAACGCGACGATGCTCAGCAACAGGAACGCGACCTGCAGGAAGAACAGAACGATGTAGTGCGGAATGGCGAGGATCCATTTCACCAGCCACTTCCAGCGGGTGAGCCGGGGATCCAGCGTCGCTTCGACGCACAGGGGGTGGGCGGGAGCAGGAAACATCACTGCCACGTCCTTTCTCGCAGGGGGACTGGGAAAGGTGCCCGCACATCGCACCGCCAGGGCTGTTCCGGACGGCACCCACGGGCCACCACCGGCTCTGAGCGAGCCGTATCGCCATTAGGCCCCCGGCGACCCGACCACGTCATGACCCGAAATCCCGTCGCAGGAAAACGCGTGACTTGACGGCCGAACCAACCCCGTGCCACCACGCCCGCCGACGCAAAGCCGTCACGCCACCGCCCGACCGCCCGCCCCGATTCGCCGACACGCCCGCCACCGCAGCCCTGTTGCCCGCCACTGCAGACGAACCGGCGGGCAGCGAGGCACAGTTCACCCCTTCCCCCAGCAAGGAGGACAGCGAGGCCAACGCCCTCGAGCCGGTCTCCCCTCCAACCTGAGCGCTCCCGCTGCCGTCGACTGCGGACGCAAAAGACCCCTCGCCGTGACCGGCGGGGGGCCTCCACGCTGGTGGGCGCGGACGGTTTCGAACCGCCGACATCTGCTCCGTAAGCTCGCCCGGCGCCCGGCCCTCACCGGTCAAGCCCAGGACGCACCAGTCCTGCTCTACCGCTTGGAATCGCTGTCGTTCACCCGTGTTGATGTCACCCGTGGATGTCAGAAGCCGGTCACCACCAGGACCACTTCCTCTTCCGAAGCTCCTGTATCTTCGCCGCGGCTTCCTTCTTCTTGCGCTGCACCCGAGCCCGGGCCGTCCAAGCCCCCTGATACTGGAAGCACTGGCCGGAGCCCACGTCGGCCGGCCTCGTGCACCGCCCCACTCCTTCGGAGCCCCCGCACTTCGGCTGAGTCAAGGACCTTGCGGGGCGCCCTGGACGGCGCCTCGTCCGCCGAACTCACCCCAGCCACGCGGACAGGTGGGCGGTGTCGTCCGGCGCGACCGGCGGCTAGCCACGACGAGACCTGTTCGCGCCGGTCGATGCCGACCGAAGCGGGGGTCTGGGGGCCGGCTAAGGCCCCCAGCACCCACCGGTCAGTGCAGTCCTTGACCTGGGCTCGGGATCGACGGTGACGGCCATCCACACCATCACAGATGAATGACCCCTGACCAGCAAGAACGGTCAAAATCGTTCGCTTGAGCGCTGTTCGCCGGCGCCCGTTGTCCCCCGCTGCTTCCCCAATGAAGAGGCACGGGAGGGCACGGCCACGCTCCGATCCGCTAGCCACATCGGTCAGTGCGGTCGTACCGGCTGCTTCACAGCCTCGCCGGCCTGCTCACGGAAAGGTGCTGGTGCGGTACCGAACCCTTCGGGCCCGACTCGCGCCGAGGCCCTGGGGGAGAGTCACAGAGGCGTGTCATCCGACCCACTCCCAGCGCCTAGAGGTCATGCACAGCACGTAACCATCAGGGCAGCTGACCTAAGGCGATCAAGCTGGTAGCGTCCTGCTGACTCCACAGGTCTTGCGTAGCCGGCCTCCACTTGAGGCACTCCGCATAGGTGCACCGCACGGTCAAGTCGAGCTCTTCGGGGGACTCTTATGGCAGAGCTGAGTAGCAACCTCATCGTCCGAGGCGAGAATATTCAGACTCTGTACAATAGCTACGTTAATCAGTCTTTCGTGGTCAATAGGCGCTATCAGCGAAAGCTCGTTTGGGCTATCCACGAGAAAGCCGCCTTCATCGATTCCCTGCGGAAGCAACTCCCCGTCCCCTTGGTTCTCACTGCCGAGCGCACGCTGAGCGACAAGACCAACCTGGAAATCATCGACGGCCTACAGCGGCTAAATGCGATCTTCTCCTTCATCGAGAACCAATATCCACTGGATGGGTATTACTTCGATCTCGAGACGCTCGCAGAGACGAAGTTGAGGAGAGACGAAGGAAGGCTGGAGCAGCGGACTCCCGTATTGGATAGGCGAGAATGCGTCAGCATCGCCAATTACGTCCTGCCGATGTCCACATATCGAGCCCCCGACGAAGAGATCGTCGAAGAGGTATTCCGGCGGATCAACTCGAATGGCCGCTACCTCTCCAGGCAGGAGATCCGCCAAGCTGGAGCGATCTCCAATTTCGCCGATCTCGTCCGAGATGTCTCGTCCTACGTACGCGGAGATACATCAGTACGAGACCTCGTCCCGCTCACCGGAATGCCTGCCATTAGCATTTCAAGCGACCGGACAGGACCTGGTGTTTACATCGAAGACGTCTTCTGGGTCCGGCACAAGATTCTCGAGAAGGATCAAGTTCGGGAATCTCGCGACGAGGAAATCGTCGCAGATCTCCTCGCGACGATGATCCTAGACTCCGTTCCTCGCTACGCATCTGAAACCCTCGACGAGTACTACGGAATTAAGCCGGGAGATTCCAAGGAGCGTCGCCGCGATCGCATCGAGGCCTCTGTTCAGCGCGAGGGGGCCGAGCTCATCAAGGGACGATTCGAGCACGTCCACGGGGTTCTGGAAAGTATTCTCAAAGCATCGGGCAAGAGCTTCTCCCAGTTGGTCTTCAAGGCTCCGAGGCAGCGAGTACCCCGCTACTATGCGGTCATTTTCCTTTCCCTGTACGCGCTCCTCATCCGCGAGAACCGGGTGGTTCGAGATGTTCGCAAGACAGCGGCAGCATTGGATGGCATTGGCGACCGCGTACTGAATATCACGGCTGGTGGTGGCACTTGGTCGGCCGAGAATAAGCGGGACAACATCGCAGCAGTAGCTGGAGTTCTTCGAGACCTTACCGCCCCCGAGACTACTCAACGTGACGTTCTCCTCGAAGCGAATGAGGCTAGAATCCACAGGCTTCTCCGTGCCGCACTCGCAGAACACAGTCTTTTCGAACTCAAGCAGGGACTTCACTCCCTAGACGGTTCAGGCAACTTCGACTCTCACGGCTTCAATCGAACCATGAAGGCAATATCTGCGATCGCCAATGACGGAGATGGAGTTGCAGGCTATGTGGTAATCGGGATCGCAGACAATAAATCTGATGCCGATAGAGTTCGATCTCTGTATGGAGATCCACCCGTGCGGGACGGAGAATTCTGGATCACTGGAGTCGAGCACGAATTCTCCAGTCACGGGGGATCACTGGATGGCTACATGAGTTTCTTCACCGAGAAGGTCAGATCTGCGGGCCTCGATTCTGAACTTGCTTCTCAAGTGTTGCGTGACATGCGACCGGCGAACTACCATGGGAAACCAGTCCTGCTCTTGACCGTGAAATCAGCAGGTCATCCTGTCCCGTACCAAGAGAAATGGTATGAACGGCAAGGGTCGAGCACCGTCGAGATTCCGGCCCGAGACATTGGGAGACTTTTCAAGCGATTCCCTTGAAACTGAGGTCGGCGGAGCGGCTTTGGCCGGCGTCCTGCCCGGTTTGGGGTCGAGCATGATCAGGGGGCCGTACGCTAGTTGGCAACTCGGTCAGCCCTCGGGCCTGACCGCAATGTGATCGAGTGGCCCCCTGGTCTTGCTCGACGCGGGACCCGAACCGGGGAGGTGGGTAAAGCCGTGGAGCCGACCGCCCAGCCACAGCGCGTTTCTCCCACCATCAACCCGAGCCGTAGGCGCGCGGACGGCGACCGGGCTGGAGCGGGGCGGAGACAGGAGCGCAGGCCCGGGTGACGGGCCGCGCGCGCCGCGCTGGGCGCGGCGGGTGCCTTGATGAAGTACGAAACTCTTACCGCGCTACGGCCCGGCGGCTTCCAGGGTGATGACGTTCGCGGCGATGTGCGCTGTGAGGTCGTCGAGTGAGCATGTGATCCTCGCCCCGGTGATGGGGTCGAAGTCCGTTACCTCTGGTGCGGTGGCGAGGTAGTTGGACGGCTCGATGCCCCACGCCTCGATCAGGCTCCAGCCGGCCTGAACCTCGGCGGACTCTCCGTCGTGGGAGGTCACGCGCAACCATGCTGTGCACTGGTCCGAGAAGTCGTAGGGCAGGTAGGCAGTGCCACCAGCTCTACTGAGTCCCTCGACCTGGGTCGCCCACTGCTCCAGCAGGCGCGCGAGTCTCGCTCCCAGGCCGCCCGGGACCACAGGAGAATCGTCGAGCCCGAAGTAGTAGGAATCGCAGGGGTGCTTGTAGGCGCCGATGCGCAACCTGAGATCGCGGTGGGCTCCTCTGGTACGGACTCGTTCGAAGCACAGAGCAACATTCGTCATCACGGCCCGTCCTCCCTCGCGTGGGCTCTTGGTGAGCTGGCGGCCGTCGTGGCCGCGGACGTGGCGGCCCGCATTGTCCAGGGCGTCCAGGAGGCGGATCGCGAAGACCTCGGACATCTGGGCGGAGACCTCTTCCGAGGTGAGCCATGCGACCGCGGTCGATTCCTCTGAGGTGCGCTCGGTGCCGCCGGACGGCTTGCAGCGGAAGCCAGGGCGACTCCCCCGGCCGTGAGGTTCTTGTAGACGCCGGTCAGCTGGCTGACGTCGACCAGGACGCCGGTTTCCTCGAAGACCTCGCGGCGTACGCCGTCCTGGGGCCTCTCGTCCAGCTCCAGCACCCCGCCGGGGAGCTCCCAGGTGCCGTTGTCCGCTCGCTGGATCGCCAGCAGGCGCCCGTCCTCGCGCACCACTGCGCCGGCCACCGATAGTGAATGGCGGGGGAGGTCCGTTGCTGGACCGCCTGGATGAGTCATAGCTGCATCTCTCCCAGTGCTGCGCCGATTGCGGGTTAGCCGCTTAGCGAACCCGCGCAGGGACATCCCAAGGCCGATGTCACCCAGCTTTCGGAGGACGGTGCGTCTCCGAACGCGAACCTGGCCTTCGAGCTGGCAAGCTGGCGGGCAGAAAGCCTTTGTCGAAGCTCCTGTGGTCCTCCGCCCGAGAGACCGCCTCAGACGTCCCGAGCGCGGGCCGCCAGCACTCGGTGGCGGCGCCCGCGCTGTCGTGAAATGGTCAGGGCCGCGCCCGCGGTGCGCCGGCGGACGTGGATGCGAATCCAGTGCTCCGCGGCTGCTTCGCCGTACTTGCCGGCGTGCCGGTAAGCCGCTGCGCTACAAGTCGGGCTTGCAGCCCTCCGGCCACCGCGCTGACCGTCAGCAACCGTCCCCGGCATTGAATTTGGGGGTGCGCATCGTGTGCGAGACACCGTTGATCCTCAGCGTCACCGTGCCGTGCAAGTAGTTGCAGTTGAGTTCGGTCGCCCGGGCATAACACGCGGTGCTCTTCTTCGCGCTGAGATGGGTATTGGGGCAGGTGTCGCGCGAACCGTCCATGGTGGTGATCTCGCCGCCGATCGGGACAGCTCTGCCTCCGCCGTTGCCGACGATCATCACGACCTGGGTCCTTGAGTTGGGTACCAGGACGTAGCAGGCGTACATCGCCACCGTAGGGGTCCCACGGTGGTACTGCTTCGCGCTGCACGCCCGGCTGCCCGAGAGATTGGGGCTGCCCCAGCTCGCGGCCGAGGCAGGACCCGCCGCGACGAAGGCGAGCGTCAGAGCGGACATCAGAACGACAAGGCTTCTCAGCACCTTGGGCATAGAACTCCCCGTATCTTCACCCCATTTGGGGCCATGGTCGAAAAGAAGGGAAGGTAGCCGCCAGCCGACGAGATCGTCAAGGCGGCAGCCGTCGGAAGGCAAGCACTGCGCCCGGTCCTTGTCTGGGATCTCTCGGGTAGGGGGAGTGAGGTGAGAGGACAGTGGGCCCTGGTGTGTTGTAGCCGGTCGGTGGCTGAGCGGGGGACGGGATTGATCCCGAGGAGGCTGCGCCACCCCCGCCGGGAAGGGTGGCCTCTGAGCCACGGGCCCCGCGCCCTTCATCTGACGCCGAGCGGGGGCGATGTCCGGAAGGTTCTCGTGCAGCTGCAGAAGAAGACCAGCGCCGCGGCCGTCCGGGAGGAGCTGGTGACTCGGAACGTGGCAACGCTGGTCGAGCCGCCGAGGGTTGAAGCTCGGGACCTGTCGGCTTGGAGCCTCCAGGAGACTTTGGACTTCCTCGCCGCCAGCCGCAAAGACCTGCTGTACGCCGCCTTCGTGCTGGCGATCGCGCTCGGCTTCCGGCGCGGGGAGATCGTCGGTCTCCGGTGGGAGAACGGGGACCTGGACAAGCGCGAGATCCGGGTGCGGACTCCGCGTCAGCGCGTTGGCGGCGAGGCCTACGAGGACGATCCCAAGGGGCGGCGACGCCGGCAGACCCTCCCTCTGCCCGGGATCTGCGTCGCTCCCCTGCGGTGGCAGCGGATGAAGCAGGCTGAGGCGCGGCCCAGGCCGGGGACATCTGGCAGGAAACCGGGTACGTGTTCACCACCCGGACCGGGCGGCCCATCGAGCCGCGGAACGTCTACCGGTGCTTCACCCGCGTGGCCAAGGAGGCCGGGCTGAGGGTGGTTCGCCTGCACGACGCACGGCATGGGACGGCCACGTTGTTGACCGCCGCCGGCGTACCGCCCCGGGTCGTGATGGAGATCCTCGGGCACTCGCAGATCGCCGTCACGATGAACGTGTACGCGCACGTCGTGCAGGACACGCAGCGCGAGGCGATCGGGCATATGGACCGGCTGCTCAGGAAGCGGCCCGGCCGTTCCTGACCGCTCCCGTTGATGTCAGATGTGGATGCAAACGGCCCCCGACCATTGCTGGTCGGGGGCCTTTTGACTGGTGGGCGCGGACGGTTTCGAACCGCCGACATCTGCTTTGTAAGCTCGCCCGCCCAGGAAGGTGACCTCAGACAGCCAGCCTGCCCGCCTGCCAACCTTCACCTCATGATCAGCCGCAAGCCGTCGGCGTGCGCAGCCGTTGCCGTCAACGGTTGCCGTCAGAGGTACGGCTACTGACGCACGGCTCCGGAGGCCCCGTGCGTCTCACGCGTTTCGGCAGATCAGGGGCTCAGAGCCTGGTCGAGCGACCGTGCCAGTCCACGCATAGGCCGTAGCTCTTCGATGGCGATCTCGGTCATCCCCCGGTGACGTGGGGGCAAGGGCCGCGTTGCTGGTAGCCGCCTGGCACGCCGGCACCAACGGCGTTTGATCAAGCATCCAACAGCCTACGTTGCGAAGCGCGAGACTAGGACGCGCGGCGTATAATTCATAGAAACAGCATTGGAACTGCCACCACCAATATTGGAGGCATTCCTGTGTACTGCATGCGGTGCGGAACTCAGATATCTTCCAGTGCTCAGTTTTGCCCAGAATGCGGCAATCGAATATCTGGCACCCCATCCCCCGCGCAGCAAATGGAGTACCTAGATATAGAAGCCCGCGTCGAGGGAATGCGGCATGGTGCAACATTTGCCTCGCAGCTCCTTGGGGGGACGCCCGGCGGAATCTGGGAATGTAAACTCGCCGCTCGCGTTAGCTCCCCCGCAGGGAGCTACGAGGCTATGGCGGCAAATTTCCTTAAGATGGATGCTCATCCGGTCGAAGATCTCTCTCCTGGAGACTTGAAAGATGCCCTGCAGCAGTTGCAGCTGATGGATAAAGAGATCATCAGGCACGGGTTTGAGCCGCAACCATCTGGACCGCATTGGTACAGCCGCCACTACCAGCGGCCGTATGATCCTGACCAATATCAGGTGGAGTCGGCTTCGACTTTCGATGTGCTGGAGGAGGGGGAGCACCTTCACCGAGCGGAAGGTTTACACCCAAAGAGGAAGTGGCTTATCTTCGCGCTTTCCGCGGTACTTCTCTTGGTGGGAGGCGTACTTCTATTTGGAGGCCAGTCGGGAGAGAACGATACCGCAAACACCCCAGCCAGACCTCCAGACGCTACGAACCCCGAAGGAACCGGCGAGCGCATCTCTTGGTCTACTAACGCGACTGATTTCAGAGAACGCCCTCGTGGGCAAAAGTTGACATTCCAGTGCCCGCCGTCTGGTACGCCTAATTCAGTCTACGGCACGGACGTGTATACAGATGACTCGTCCATCTGTTATGCGGCGGTTCATGCCGGCAGCATTACCCTCATGGAGGGTGGAAAGGTAACCATCATGCTTCGCGAGGGGCGGGCGGGTTACATCGGTAGCGCCAGGAATGGCGTGGCGTCCCAGGACTGGACAGATCACTGGAACTGGAGCTTTGAAATACAAACGAAGAACCCTAAGGCTCAGTCGAACATTGCTGCAATATCCTGGTCCCAGGCCGCCAGTGACTATAGTGATCAGATTGGGAAACGGTTTACTTTTAAATGTCCACCCGGAGGTGAAGCGGCGAGCGTGTGGGGAACCGGCACATATACCGACGACTCATCAATTTGCACGGCCGGAGTCCATGCAGGAAAAATTTCTTTCGAAGAGGGTGGGACAGTCACCATCGTGATCACTGACGGCGCTTCTGCCTTCCGGGGTACTTCCAGGAACGGGGTTACATCGTCTGACTGGGATAAATGGCCACGGAGTTTCCATTTTGCCGGTTAGGGATCGTCTCCCCGGAGCTGTCTGTGTTTCACCGGGTTGATGTGAAGGAGTGGTAGCACACAGACTGCGCTGCCAAAATCACCCGGCAGGTCGGAATCGAGGATCTCCAGACTTTCGCCAGACCTTCGTGCATCGAGTGGGATCGTCTTCCGACCCGACCCTTCCGCCATATTCAGTGCCATCCGGTCCAGTAAAAGAGAACTCGTGCACGTGGCCAATTGGTGAATGGGAGGAGAATGTCTCTATCAGCTGATCTCCGGGGACTTCGAAGTGCATGGAGATGTGGGACTTAATGAGTCGGCGAGCCTCGTTGGATCCGACCGGCGTGGGCTGTCCGGGCTGAACAGTACGATTCTGAATTCGATCGAATGCGACCTTGATCGCGGAGACCGTCGCAGCTGCGGAGATGGCGCCACCATAATTGACGGAGAGGTCAATTACGTACTGGGCAAATGATCCAGAAGCACCCCAGTTGATCTGGCTTTCCGTCGTGGAAATTCGAAAAGGAGCGGGGATGGGGAGGGTGTCGTCAAGTGTGACGATTCTCCTTAGCTCCTCACTGACATCATCCGCGTTCGCGTCAAGTTCGCCAACTTCAAGAGTCCAGACAGCGTCTGGAAAATAGGCCGGATGCTGTACATCTCGGACGACGATTCGGGATTCTGCTGCGCGCACTTTCCCCCCTGGTGGCACCGTAAGAGCTTGCGCATACTCTACGGTTGGCAGTCAGGGTGCGACAGGCGGATGCGTGAGGTCAGTGGAGTGGCTTTGCCGGTGATTTGCCCGGGCTGGGATCGAGCATCATCGGGCGCCGACGAGCTACCGGAAGACGACTGAACGACGCGCTCATCGGCCACGGCGAGACCGGCACCGACGCGGAGCGACCCCACCGGGCTGTGCCAAATCGCGGCAGCTGCTGCTCCCCGCCAGCCCATTCCCGGTGGTGCGTTCGCCTACGCGCCCGTCATCTGTGACGACGGGGGTACGGCGCCCGGCCCAACTCAGGCCTGGCACTCGGCCGGCCGTGCGCAAGAGGCCACCCCTCCCTCGCCTCTGGCCGTCTTTTGGCGCCCCGTCCCGGCCGCAGTCGGCAGCGTTCCCGGCCACGCATGCCATGTGACGGTTGCCGTGTCTGGACGTCGGCCTGAGTCACGCAGATGTTCCACAGCTCGGGTTCGGGGAAGCAACCCATCGACCCGAGCCGTAGGCGTGCGGACGGCGGCCGGGCTGGAGCGGGGCGCAGACAGGAGCGCAGGCCCGGGTGACGGGCCGCGCGCGCCGCGCTGTGCGCGGCGGGTGCCTTGATGGAGTAGGGAGACTCTTATCGCATGAGGGTTGCGACAGCTCTCAAGTCCGCTTGTGTGCGCGTAGCGCACCCACCTGCCCTCACCAGGACAATGCGGAAACGGCTCGGGGAGTCAGGCAGTAGAGCCAAGGGCGTCGGCGACCTCCTGCATATCAAGCACCACGACGTCCGCCCCTGCATCCCTCAGCGACGCCTGCTTGGGTTGTTTGTTCGCATACCCGACGCTCTTCGCCCCGGCTGCACGTGCTGCTTCGATGTCTGTCACCGAGTCACCCAGGAGAACGGTGCGGCTCGGTGCCACGCCGAAGGACGAGGCTGCGATTAGGAGCGGATGCGGCGACGGTTTCATCAGCTCGGGTCGCAATGGGGGACGGCCGATGACCTCGTCAACGACCCCCGCAATCCCGTGCAGGGTGAGGTACTCCCAAACACACTCTGTCGAGTTGTTGCTCACGATCGCGACATGCCGGCCAGAGTCGCGCGCCCCGTTGAGAGCCTGGACAGCACCTGCTGTCGGGCCTCCAGCGACCTTTACGGCTCGGATCTCCGCAGCGGTCAGTGATGCCTCTACGGCCGCGAGGACCGTTGCTCCTCCGTCTTGCGAGAGGCGATGGACCTCCATGGGGTCATCGGTGGCGCGAGCTGCCGCCCCCAACGCAGGTGCCAGCCTGGAGAGCAGGTTGGCCAGTTCCCCGGCAATCTCGGGTGCCGGTAGGCCACGGAACACGTCGCAGATCGGACCGTCAAAGTCGAAGAGGATGACCTGCGACGCGCTGAGCACAGTGTCGAGTGCCTCAGCTTGCGTCGGCATTGGCGTCCCTCCCGATCGTCTCCCACACACTGTCGAACCACATGCGGGC
This sequence comes from Streptomyces sp. MB09-01, assembly GCF_033794505.1. Classification (NCBI taxonomy): domain Bacteria; kingdom Bacillati; phylum Actinomycetota; class Actinomycetes; order Kitasatosporales; family Streptomycetaceae; genus Streptomyces; species Streptomyces sp. MB09-01. The sequence goes on from NZ_JARAYQ010000012.1 coordinate 11,813, forward strand.
TTGCTCTACCTGCTGCGCTCCGCTGGATGAGTCGCCGTCGTTGAGCGAGTAGTGGAACAGGATGGTGTCCTTGCCGACGAGGTCATAAATCTCGATGGCCTCGCCCTGAGCCACCACCTTGTTCGGACGGATCGGGTAGTAGCCGAAGAAGGCATCCTCGTTATTGATCACGTACAACTTGAAGAACTGCGTTCCACTGTGGACGCGCACGTCGACGGTGCTCTCCTGGACGAGTCCGAGGTGGCTGAGCTCGCTTATGGCGTCGGAGATGCTCCGCGTGTAGCCGACCATGATGTCGTGCATGCGGGCCCGAAGCCGCGGATCGTCGCCGCAGTCCTCCCGGCGCACGGGAGCTGCCTGAGGTACGGCCATGTCGGGGACGAGGATGCGAATCCGGATGCTCGATGGGGTCAGGCGGCCCACGCGGATCTTGTCGAGCGGCTCTTGCAGCGCTCCGTGCAAGGTCTCGCTGGAGAAGCCCGCGAAGTCGATCGTGACGTTGTGACTGGCGAAGGCCTGCTCGACGTAGGGCCGTAGTCCGGCCGGCCGCTCGGTGCGATTCCGGACGAACACACCGCTGCCCTTCCGGGACACGACCAGGCCTTCGTCTTCGAGGTCCCGCAAGGCCCGTTGAATCGTCGCGCGGGCGAAGCCGTAGTGGTCCGTCAGCATCTTGTGCGACGGGAGCCGCTCACCAGGGGCCAGTTTCCGCGTTCGGATTGCCGCGCCAAGGCTGCGCGCGACCTGCTCGTACGGCGGCCGATCGTCGTCCGGGTCCAGAGGCTCAAGCGCAAAGGTCATGGCTCGATGCTACGGCCAACCTGACTATTTGGGCAGCCTGGCTAGTCACCTCTTGACGTGACTAGCCAGGCTGGCTACGTTGTTCCTGTGCCCACCGGGCTAGCCAAGTTGGTCAGGCTGTACGGGTGATCTGTGCCTATCGGTGCTGGTCAAGGGGCTGAGGAGCCGGAGTTTTTCCTGCTTCCACAACGCAGTGCAGCCCCGGTGCTGGAACACCGAGGCTGCTGTTCGGGCCCGTTCCTCCACAGAAGGAGCAAGACCCATGAAGCCCATCGCTGCACTACAGAACCTCGTTACCCCGTGGTCCGACGGCCTGGAGCCGACGGACGCGGAGTTGGACGCGATCGAGGTCGAGCTGCCGCTGATCCTGGCGGAGCGCGACCTCCTCGACGCGCAGATCATGACGTTGGACCGGACCCCGTCCGAGGTCGACGCCCGCCGGATCCGGCGCGCCGACAACCGGGTCCTGGCGGCTCGGCGGGACCTGGCCAACCGCACCGCCGGGTCGACGGCCTCGGGGGATGCGGCATGAGCAAGCAGATCTTCGGAGCGCAGCTCTCCCTGCGCTGCTGCGGCCCCACGTTCCCGGATCGGACGGCCGGCCCGTGCTGGCAGTTGTACGTGGCCATGTCCGGTCTGGTCAGCGAGTGGCCCACCTTCAACTGGCCGACCACCACCGAGGTCCCGAGCATCGAGGCGCGTAAGGCGGCTCTGGCGTACCTCGGGTTCGTCCTCGACGAGGGCGCCGAGTGGGAGTGGACGGAGCTCACCGGCCCGGACTTCCACCCGCACCCGGTGCGGGTGCTCCTGCTGGGTGCAGTGAAGCTCCGGCGGCAACTCTTCCCCCTCCGGCTGGCCGTCGAGCCCGCCGCCCCGCCCCTTCTCGGATCGCCGGCGGATCCGGACCGGGGGGATGACGGGATGGGTGAGTCGTGGGTGTGGGTTCCGGGCGACCGCGACGACGAGGAGGCCGACCGGTGAACCGCACAGCCAAGGCACTCCTTGTGCTCGCTCTGGTGCTCGTGGTCGGCATGGCGTTCAGGGTTTCCTGGAATGCGCTGCGGGACGTCGCCAAGGCCATCGGTGCCGACGACACAGCGGCGACGCTCTATCCGTTCGTGGTCGACGGCCTGATGGCCGTCGCCCTGGTCGCCGCGCTCGTGCTGACCGATGAGGCCCGCACGTTCGCCCTGCGGGTCCTCGCCGGATACACGCTCGCATCGCTGGTCCTGAACTACGTCCACGGACTCCTGCCCGAGCTGCACGCCGAGTCGATCGGCTGGAGCCGACTGGCCGACGGGGACTACACGAACTGGGCGCTCGTACTGCTCGCAACGTCGCTGCCGGTCGGCTCGATCTACTTCGGCTCCGACCTCGTCGCCAAGGTCCTCCACCACCGTCCGGCGATCGAGCCGGATGCGCTGAAAGCATCACAGATCGATGCAAATCAGTCCATGCCTGACCAGGACGAACCGTCGGCTGAGGAGACGGCCCCGGCGGTGGAGGTGGACTCTTCCCCCGCCCCGGTAGTCGAGCCGATCGAGGTCCGGCCGCAGCTCGCCGTAGCGGCCGAGTCGACGCGTCCTCGTCGGGCGACCGGTCGAGTACCGGCCGCTGCTCGATCGACCCGACCGACTCGCACAGACATCGAGCTGCTCACCGAGGCGCGGAGCCTCACGGAGTCCTGGCCGGTCGAGAAGCTGACCGGCGAGGGCATCCGCAAAGCCCTGCGCACGTCACCGGCCAAGGCCCGGATCGTGCGTGAGGCGTTGAAGGCGGAACGCGAGCGGGATGCCGTGGCGGTCGTACCCGCCTGAACCTCTCTGAAGGGAGACGCTCGTGAACCACCTGCCCGAACCCGTCCGACCGACCGTCGTGCAACTCCCGGACGGCACCCACGTCTACGCCGAGAACCTGCCCGCCCCGTACGCCGGGCCGCAGGTCGTCCACCAGCACATCCACCAGGCCGCCCCGGACAAGACCGTTCAGCGCATGGCGCTCGGCTCCGGAGTCGGCGCCGGAGCCGTCGCTGCCGGGGTGTACTTCGGCCCGCTACTGATCGGCGCGCTCACCGCGATCGCCGCGAACATCGCGTTCCTGGCCTTCCTCGCCCTGGTCCTCGGCTGGGTCGTGCACACAGTCGTGAAGTCCATCGGCGGCGACGCCGGTGCGGCGGCCGTGAAGAACGTGCGCAAGGCCCGCCGCCGTCGCTGACGGCTGCCCGATCCACCCACCCCAGTGGGTGGTGAGGGGAGCCGGACAGACCGGCCCCGGAAGGAGTCCCGTGATGGCGAAGGACCCGAAGTTCACCACCAAGGAAACCGCTCAGATCAGCTGGTACATCGCCCGGATGGCCAAGCGCGGCATCGCCGGCGAGACCGTCCACCAGGGCGACCTGGAGCACAAGGTCGACCGGATCATCGACGGCGCCCGCGAACGCGAAGCCCAGCAGGCCGCCGAGCAGGCGGAGGCCGAGAAGGCCGCCCGCAAGGCCAGGGCCAAGAACCGCAAGTAGCTGTGCCCCGGGGCGGCCGTCCCTCTCGCCAAAGAACGCCAGCCGCCCCGGGCCCTACCCACCCGCTTGTCAGCGAGAGCAGGAGTTCTCAGCATGACCGACAACGTCGTCCCCCTCTTCAAGGACCCCGCAACAGGCACCTACACGCTCCCCGGCGACACCCCGACCAGCCCGGCCACCACCGCCCCGAAGGTGCGGCCGGCGCGGGTGTGGAAGCAGACCGCGCGCCACCTGCGCACGGCCGTCACCAGCGAGCGGACCCGCGCCGCCGCCCGGCTGGTGGCCCGCCATGGCATGTACGTCATTGGCGGGACCCGGATCGCGGCCAAGCGGACGTGGGACGGGCGGACCGCTTCCCGCTACGAGCGGATGCTCCGCGCCGCCGAGGCCGGCGGGAACTTCGAGGAGGCCAAGGAGTGGGAAGACCGCCTGCAGCGCTTCCGCGCGGGCCGTCACCAGCGGCGCATGGACCTGCTCCGCTCCGCCCCCGACCTCGCCAAAAGCGCTGCCTACGGCACCGGCCTGACCGTGGGCGGTCTGCTCCTGCTGGGGATCGTGCTGGCCATAGCCAACAAGGACATCACCTGGGTCGTCGGCCCGATCGGCGCGGTGATCGAGGCGATCCGCTGGGCCGTCATGGTCGCCACCGTCGTATGGGGACCGGCCCTGACCGTGGGGCCGTGGCTCGCCTTACTCGCTCTGTGGGGGGTCGGTCGCCGCCAGCAGACCGCACCCCAGTGGACGCTCCCCGCCAAGGAGCGCGACAGCGTGGGCGCCCCCATCACGCCGTCGATCGTCGTCACCGCCCTGCGCGACCTCGGTATCACTCCGCTCCGCAAGGCCATCAACGAGATGGGCGACGCCGGCGCGCAAATGCTGGGGCCGATCCGCATCGCCGGATGCGGCGTGGAAGTCGACGTCGCCCTGCCGTCCGGGGTGTCGACGGAAGAAGTACAGGGACGCCGGCGCAAGCTCGCCGAGAACCTCGCCCGGCACCAGCACGAAGTGTTCATCACCATCCCGGTCGCCGCCCGCACGATCCGCCTGTGGATCGCCGACTCCGGCGCACTCGACGAGCCGATCGGCCCGTCCCCGCTGATCCTCGACACCACCCTGACCGCGAACTACAAGACTGGCAAAGCCATCTGGGGCCAGGACCTGCGCGGAGACGCGGCCACACTCAGCCTGTACCAGCGCATGCTGCTGATCACGGGCAAGTCCAACCAGGGCAAGACCGCCGCCCTGCGCGCGCTCGCCCTGTGGGCCGCGCTCGACAGCACGGTCGAGTTCCGGATCGCCGACCTCAAGGGTGTCGGGGACTGGGGCATGTTCGACGGCGGCCTGGCCACCACCCTGATCCAGGGCCCGACCGACGAGCACGTCATCAAGGCGACCGAGATGGTCGAAGGACTCGTCGAGGAGATGGACCGCCGGATCCAGGCCCCGCCGGGGAGCGTCTTCACCCCGCTCATCGGGATCGTGGACGAGGCGCAGGTTGCGTTCATGTGCCCCGCCGTCGACGACCAGAAGCGGCCCTACGGCGGTGCCAAGACGACGTCCCGGTACTTCATGGCCGTCCGGAAGATCCACAACCAGGGGCGGGCTGTGGACGTGCTGCTGTGGGAGGGCACGCAGGACCCCACCGACCAGAACCTGCCCAAGCTGGTCCGTGAAGGCGCCCACACCCGTATCTCGCTGGTGCTGGGCACCGAGTCGCAGGCCCGCATGGCGCTCGGCGACAATGCGGTCGACGGCGGTGCCGCACCCCACCAGCTCCGCCAGGGCCTCGACAAGGGCACCGTCGTGGTCGCCTCGGACGGCATCACCGTCCCGGCCGGGCAGACGTCCATCACCGTGCGGACCCACTACATCGACACCGACCAGGCCGCCGAGGTCGCCGACCGCGCCAAGGCCCTGCGCGCCGGCATCACCCACACCCCCACCGCAGACCCCGGCGAGCAGCGTGACCCCCTCGCCGACATCCTCACCGTCCTCGGCGCCGAGACCCGCGTCCTCACCCAGGACGTGCTGAAGCGGCTCGCCACCCTCGACCAGGACGCGTACGGACGGTGGTCGTTCATCGACCTCAAGCGCGCCCTCGACGGCACCGGCGCCGAACCCTACAAGTCCGAAGGCCGCATGGTCATCGGCCGCGACCGCCTCGCCCGCGTCCTCGCCAACCGCCCCGAGAAGGGTTCCGCTTCCGCCGCCGAGTAGAGGGAGCCAACCCCCGCACGGCCAGGGAGGCAGGGAGAACTCCCTGACCGCCTCCCTGACCCGTCACCCTGACCTTGACCTGCACAAATGATCCACCAGGGAGTCAGGGAGGCACCGCAGGACAGCGCCCCGGAACCCCCTCCAGGCGCATCCCGACTGGGGGTACCCCAGCCTCCCTGCCCGTCGAGAGGCAGCGATTCCGCTTCACCCGTCCGACATGCAAAGAGCGGCCCCCACTCACGCCAATGACCGGGGCCGCTCCCATCCAGAACGAACAGAACTGGAGAGACCAGCATGACCCACACGACCGACATCCCGCGAGACCACGAGCGCCCGGCTTTACCCACCCACCTACGCACCGCGCTCCAGCTCGCCGAACGCGGCCTGCCCGCACTGCCGCTGCGGGAGGGCAAGCTGCCCTTCGGGAACTGCCGTAACTGCACCCGCTCAGCGTGCGGCGACCGCCCGCACATGAAGGCCGCCGGCCCGTGCGAGTGCCCCGCTCCCTGCCACGGCTGGGCCGCCGCGACCACCGACCCGGACATCCTCACCTCGCCCGCGTGGGCCCGGGCATGGAGGCAGGCTCAGGATGTCGCCTATCACCCCGGTGGCGCCGCGCTTACCGTCGTCGACCTCGACAACGCCGACGCGATCGCCTGGGCCCGCGAGAACCTCCCGGCGACCAAGACCGTGTCCACCACCCGGGGTGAGCACTGGATCTATCTCGGCACCATGACCTCCCACAACGATGTACGGCCCGGCGTCGACATCAAGTCCTCGATGGCCTACGCCCGCTGGCTCGGCCCCGGGACCGGAACGATGCAGCTCCTGCCCAACGCTGTACGAGCACTCGCCGTGAAGGAACCCGCGACAGTCCGGCCGGCGTCGTCCACCGTCACCGCGCCCGCGCCGACCGTGGACGCGGTGTGCCGTCACCGCTCGCCCGCCTATCTGGAGCGCGGTATCGCCATGGCGGAGCAGCGCATCAAAGAGGCACCCGACGCCATCCACAAGACCGTGTACCGGACGTTCCTCGCGGTGCTGTCCGCGCACGGCTGGTGCGGCTGCCTCACCGAGGCGCACATCGGGCGGCTGTTCACCGCGGCGCAGGAGAAGGGCGAGTCCCTGCGGCACTGCGAGACCGCCTGGACCAACGCCCGCACCCAGGTGGGGATGTGACCGTGACCGACGACGACAAGACCCCGGCCCGGCAGATCATCACCGACTACGCGCAGCAGCATTTCCGGTACTTCCGCACCACCGAAGGCACCGTGTACGCGCAGAAGAACGGGCACCCCGTGGCACGGCCGATCCGCTCCCAGGGCACGACCGGCAGCCACCGGCAGGAACTCATGGTCGGCCTCTACAACGACGGGCTCGGCTCCTTCAACGGCTCCGCACTTAAGGAGGCATTGGACTTGATCGAAGCACTCGCGCTCAGCCAGGACGTACAGGCCACCCACATCCGGGTCGCCCCGGGATTCGACGGCGCGACCTGGCTCGACCTGGGCCGTGACGACGGCAAGTCCGTCCGCATCCACCCCACCGGCTGGGACATCTGCACCCCCGACCCCCGCGAGGTGTGCTGGCGGCGCACCCAGCTCACTGGCGAACTCCCCCTCCCCGAGAAGGACACCGACGGCAAGGGCATCGACCTCCTGATGCGGCTGTGCAACTACGCCAGTGCCGAGAGCGAGTGCCTGGCCATCGCGTGGCTGATCGGCTGCCTGGAGCCGTCCGTACCCGTCCCCGCCCCGTTCCTCACCGGCCCCCAGGGTGCCGGCAAGTCGACCGCAGCCCGCATGCTGATGCGGATCATCGAGGGCATGAGCGGCGACCTGCGCCGGGCACCGAAGGACGAGGAGAACCTGATCACGGCCGTCGCCGCAGGATGGGTCACCGCCCTCGACAACCTCTCCCACCTCCCCCCGGACCTCTCCGACCTCATGTGCTGCATCGTCACCGGCGCCGAAAGCATCAAACGGGCCCTGTTCAGCGACGGCGACGTCTACCGCTCCCGCTACCGCCGCCCGCTCCTGCTGACCGGCATCGACGTCGGCGTCATCCGCCCCGACCTCGCCGAACGCCTCCTGACCCTGCGCCTGGAACGGCCCCGCGTCCGGCGGACGGAGGCGGAGCTGTGGGCGGAGTTCGCGCAGGTCCTGCCCGTCATCCTCGGCTCCCTGCTGGACCTGACCGTCAAGGTGCGGGCGACTCAGGCCGACATCCCCGCCGACCTGCGGATGGCCGACTTCGCCCACCTCTGCGCGCAGCTCGATGCGGCCAAGGGGCTCGGAGTGCTGAACGCGTACCGCGCGACCCTGGACGAACTCAACGACGACGTCATCGAAGGCGACCTCCTCGCCCAGACCACCCTCAAGCACGCCGCCGGCCTAGACCCGGGCGAGGCGGTGCGGATGACCTCCACCGAGTTGCTGCACGCCCTCACCCAGCTCTACACCGGAGACGACTTCCGCACCATGCCCAAGGGGTGGCCCACCACCGGCAAGGTCCTCTCCGACCGCCTGAAGCGGCTCCAGCCCACCCTCGCCGCCCGCGGCGTCCTCGTCGACTGGGGCCGCACCAGTACCGCCCGCTACATCGAGATGGCCCGACCGGCCGACCCACCGCCCGGCCAGCAGCAGGCAGCGTTCTAATCGGCGCCACCGCGACCGGCTGGCACAAGCAAGAAGAGCACCCGTCGCCCGGTGCTGCGTGCTCCTCTTGCCCTTCCGGCGGCTTGCCGCCGCTGCAAGGGACGTGCCGCGCAGCGGCTCCCTCTTCGCGCTCGAAGGCGCACCGCGCCACAACAGACACCACCCCTCTCTTTTCCTAAGAGAAGAGACGCTGCGTCACCCACGTCACCACCAGGCTCCAAATGGCCCATGACCTGCGGCTACACCGGTGACGCAAACGGCCAACGGCTGCGTCACCACGCGTCACCCACGTCACCGGCCCGCGTCACCCCGGTGACGGTGACGCAAGCCGGTGACGCATGACCCCACCCCCGAGTCATCGAAAGCCGCAGGTCAGGCCTGCGAACGACACAGACAACGCGATGACGCAGAAATCCCCACCTCGGACACACGCGCACTTACCACGCCCATGGAGGCCGCAGTGAGTTCTGCCCTGCCCACCACTCACCAGGCCCTGACCGTTCCCGAGGTCATGGCCGCCCTGCGGCTCAGCCGCTTCACCGTCTACAACCTGATCCGCTCCCGCGCCCTCCCGAGCTTCACCGAGGGCCGCTCGCGCCGGATCCCCGCAGACAGCGTTCGCGCCTATCTGGAAGCCAAGTTGGAGGAAGCAGCCTGATGGCACGCAAGAGGAACCCGAACGGCGCCGGCAGCATCTGGCAGCGCAGCGACGGTCGATACGAGGCGCGCGTCTACGTCCCCCAGCCCGACGGCACCCGCAGTCGGAAGACCGTGTACGGCAAGACGTGGGAGGAGTGCGACACCAAGCGTCAGGAGCTGGTCCTCCGCGACCGGCAGGGCGTCCCGACGCCCACCCGCTCGGCCAAGCTGTCCGAGTGGCTGCCGTTCTGGCTGGAGACGTTCGTCAAGCACGACCGGAAGAAGACGACGTACGCCAAGTACGAGACCCACGTACGCCTGTACCTCGTCCCTCAGCTGGGCTCGAAGCGTCTGGAGACCCTCGGAGTGCGGGACGTGCGGCGGATGGTGGCTGCCGTGACCGCGCAGGCTTCCGCCGCGACCGCGAAGGAGTCTCACCGCGTGCTGCGCAGCGCGCTCACCGCGGCGAACCGGGAGGAGCTGATCAGCCGCAACGTGGTGATGCTTGTGCCGGCGCCGCGCGTAGTCCAGCGCGAGTTGAAGCCGTGGGACCTCGCCGAGACCCTCACGTTCCTGGAGGCCAGCCGGCGCGACCCGCTGTACGCCGCGTTCGTGCTGGCGGTCGCCCTGGGGCTGCGCCGCGGCGAGATCCTCGGGTTGCGCTGGTCCGACATCGACCTCGACCGCCGGACCCTGACCGTACGGAACCAGATCCAGCGGGTGCAGAAGGAGCTGTACGCGGACTCCACCAAGAACCGGCGGAGCAGGGTCATCCCCCTCCCCCAGATGTGCGTCGCGCCCCTGCGGTGGCAGCGAATGCGGCAGGCCGCGTTGCAGGCCGCGGCCAAGGAGTGGGAGGTGAGCGACTACGTGTTCACCACGCGCACCGGCCGGCCGATCGAGCCGCGCAACATCAGTCGGTCCTTCGAGCGGATCGGCCAGGACGTCGGCCTGCCGCGGATCCGGCTGCACGACGCTCGGCACGGGTGCGCGACCCTGCTGTTCGCGGCCGGGGTGGCGCCTCGGGTGGTGATGGAGATCCTGGGTCATTCGCAGATCGCCGTCACGATGAACATCTACACCCACGTGGCGGACAGCGGCAGGCGCGAGGCGATGGGGCACATGGACCGGCTGCTGCGCCGACGGCGGCCCGCCGAGTAGGCGTTGCCGTCACTTTTAGCCGTCAAAGGCCCCCAACCATGATCGGTTGGGGGCCTTTTGACTGGTGGGCGCGGACGGTTTCGAACCGCCGACATCTGCTTTGTAAGAGCAGCGCTCTACCCCTGAGCTACGCACCCGTGGATGAGTGGACAGCCTACATGGCGTGCACGCCCCCCACGCAAACCCGTTGCTGTGGGGGAGAATGGATCGGGGCATGGCGGACGCGGTACGGGAGAGGGATTGTGACGACGGCATCCCGGCGGTGGTTCGGTGGGCGGGACGAGAGTCGGCGGGCGGATGCGCAGGCGGCGAAGGATGCCGCCGCCGCCGCGTTCTACGAGCTGGATACGGCACAGCGGGATCTGCGGATCTCGATCGAGACGATCGCCGCGGCGGACGGGTCGCCCGCCGCGCGGCAGGCGGCCGAGGGGTTCGCCTCGCTCGGGCAGCGGATCGACCAGGTCAGCCACGTCTACATCGAGGCGGTCGACGCGCACGATCTGGACCGGCCCGAGCTGGAGGGTTCCGTGGCGACGCGGGCCCAGGAGGAGCTGACGCGGGCGCGCGACGAGCTGGTGCGGGTCAAGGGGGAGCTGGACCGGTTCGCGCAGGGGCTGCAGCCGCTGCTGGACAAGGCCGAGACGCAGCTCGCGCGGGTGGCGCCGGCCCGGGAGCGGGCCAGGGCCGCGCTGATCGCAGCCAGTGACGCGCTGGACGCCGTACGGGCCAAGGGCATGCGGGCCGATGATCTGGCGGCGCGGCTGGCGGCGCTCGGTCCGGAGCTGACCAAGCTGAACCAGGGCGCGGCGCAGCACGGGGTGCAGGAGACGGTGCAGCGTGCCGACCGGATCCTGCGCGACGCGGAGGCGATACGGGCCGAGGTGGCGCGGTTGCCGGAGCGGGCGGCGGAGATCGACCGGCGGCTGGTGAGCCTGCGGACGCGGGCGCAGGCCTTGCGCAACCGGGCGGACCGGGTGGATCCGGTGCTGAGCGAGTTGCGCCGGCGGTTCAGTGCGGCGTGCTGGCAGGACCTGCAGCACGTGCCGGACCAGGCGGTCCGGGACGTCGCCGAGGCGGAGGACCGGCTCAAGGAGGCCGGCCGGGCGCGGGACGAGCAGCGCTGGGCGGACGTGGGGGTGCTGATCGAGGCGGTCCGCGGCTCGCTGGACGCGACGGACGAGGCGGTGTCGGCGGCGCAGGACCGGCTGACGCGGTTGGAGGCGGTGGCGCGGGATCCGCAGGCGGAGGTGGACCGGACCCGGTTCGCGATCCGGGACGCGCAGCGTCTGGCGATGGCGGGCCGCAGTGTGCCGGATCCGCGGCATGCGCGGCCGCTGGACGATGCGGTGGCGCGGGTGGGCCGGGCGTTGGAGGGGCTGGAGGGCCGGCACCCCGACTACTGGGCGTTCCTGCATGAGATGGAGGACGTGCGGGCTGCCGTGAACCGGGTGGTGGGCGGGATCCGGGCCGAGCGCGGCCAGGGCTAGGTCGTCTCTTTTGGATCTTGCCGGTTGAGCCCGCGTCGTCTGGCGCCGTCATCGCAAGGCGGAGGGGCGCCCTCGTACTGGACGTACTTGGGTGCTCCGACAACGCGGCGAGGTGCGGTGCCTGGGGGTACCTCCCAGCGCTAGCTGGGGGAGGGGCGCGGGTCAGGCAAGATCCAAAAGAGACGGCTTAGCTGTCGGCGCCCCCACGGGCCATGCCCCCCGCCCCCAGGGCCGGCGGACGGGCTTCCGTGTGGAGGCTGCGTGGGGGACGGCCCGGTCGGCGCGGCGGCGCCGGCCGGACTCCGGCGGCGCCCCCGTTTGTTTCGCGGCGTCCGGCGGCGGATGCTGGGAGGTGCCGGGAACGGACCAGAGGAGGGCGCCATGGCTGCCCACACCTTCCGCAAGCCTCGTACGACAGCGGCCCAGGAGCCGGGGCCGTACGTGGCCCACGCGGCGTACGGGTGCACCGAGCCGCATGAGCACTACGCGCCCTACATAGCTCACGAGCCCGATCCCGATGCCCCCGCTCCGCCGCGCCTCGCCGACACGGTCTCCCGGCGTATGGAGCGCGCACTGCATCCGGTCAACGCGCGGCTCGACGATCATCTGCCCACGGACCACAGGCTCAGCCAGGTGTACCGGGTCGGGGCGGGTCTGACGGGTCTGCTCCTGGTGGTGTTCGGGATCCTGGGGCTGATCGATCAGGTCGGGTTCTTCGACACCGGTGGGGACACGGTGCTGGCCCTGAACACCAACGGCGCCCTGAGCGTCCTTTCGATCTGCATCGGCGCGCTGTTGTTCACCGGCATGGTGATCGGCGGAACCTTCGCCTCCACCCTGAACATCGTGCTCGGGGTGGCGTTCATCGCGAGCGGGTTCATCAATCTCGCGCTGCTGGACACGGGGCTGAACTTCCTGGCCTTCGAGATCCAGAACGTGCTGTTCAGCTTCGTCGTCGGCGTGATGCTGATGTGGTTCGGGATGTACGGACGGGTGGGCAGCGCGCTGCCGCACGACAATCCGTACTGGCGGGCCCGTCACCCCGAGGAGGCGGCCCGGGAGGACCGGGCGCGGCGCACCGGTCGGGGTCGGGCACCCGTGGTGCACGGCCGCTCTCCGTAGTCGCGCGGTGCGTAGCGCGTGGTGGCCGGGCGCGCTTAGCCTGTGCGCATGCCTCGATACGAATTCCGCTGCCGGACCTGCGACGACACCTTTGAGGTCAGCCGGCCCATGGCCGAGTCCTCCGCGCCCGCCGACTGCCCGGCGGGCCACGCCGACACCGTCAAGCTGCTGTCCGCCGTGGCCGTGGGCGGCACGAGCAGCGGCGCCCCCGCGCCCGCGATGGGTGGCGGCGGGGGCGGCTGCTGCGGTGGTGGCGGCTGCGGCTGAGCCCGGGCGGGTGGCTCAGCGCTTGCGCGAGAGGGTGAGTCCGTCCGAGATCGCCAGCAGGACGGACTCCATGCGCGGGTCGGCCGCGACGTGCTCGTTGTAGGCGCGGACGCCCGCGGCCGCGCCTGTGGCCGACTCGTCGAGGACCGTGCCGTGGTAGAGCGTGTTGTCCGTGACGATCAGGCCGCCCGGACGCAGCCGCGGCACCAGTTCCTCCCAGTAGGCGATCTGGCTCTGCTTGTCCGCGTCCACGTAGGCCATGTCGATGTGGGGTTCGGCCGGCATCGCCCGCAGGGTGTCCAGGGCCGGTGCGATCCGCAGCTCGATGCGGTCCGCGACGCCGGCCTCCTCCCAGGCCGCCCTGCCGTACGCCGTCCACTCCTCGGAGACGTCGCAGGCGATGAGGCGGCCGTCGGCGGGCAGGGCCTGGGCCATGGACAGGGCCGAGAAGCCGGTGAAGGTGCCGACCTCGACGATGTGGCGCGCGCCCGTGAGCCGGACCAGGAAGGCCAGCAGCGGCCCCTGCTCCTCCGCCGACTGCATTCCGGCGACGTCGGGGAACTTCGCGTACGTCGTCGCCACCAGCCCCCGCTGGACCGCGTCCAGCGGGGGGTTGTGGCCGAGCACGTACTGGTAGAGCTCGTCCGTGATCTTGGTGCTGTTGCCCTTGGTCATGCGCCCAGTCTGCCGAGTCGGCCGGCCTCTCGGGTGAACGCGCGGAGTATTTCCTCGCCGGCCAGGACGCCCGCCGTGGTCAGGGCCGTCACCGAAGGCGCCGTCCAGGCCGCGTCGGCGAGTTCGCCGTGGCCGGGGCGCCAGCCGGCGTCCGCCGCCAGCAGCAGGTCCGCGTCGAGCAGCGAGTCGCCGGCGGCGAGGGTGGTGGTCGCTCCCGTCCGGCGGGCGACCTCGTGCATGGCGGCGCTCTTCGTGAGCGGGCGCGGGACGGCGTAGATCTTCCGGCCCTGGAGGGAGACCGCCCAGCCGCGCGCTTCGGCCCACTCCGACAGGGCCTTCACCCACTCGTCCGGGACCAGGTCCCGCTCGACGACGAGGTACGCGAAGAGGTCCTCCGCCAGCCGCGCCTTGCGCAGCCACGCCGGGTCGGCCGTGGCCAGCAGGTGCTGGTGGACCTCCTCCAGGGGGGCGCACTCGCGTGCCAGTCGATCCGCGACCTGCCGCCGCCAGTCCCGGTCCGCCACCCCGTCGACGAGCAGCTGACCGCCGTTGGCGCAGATCGCGTAGGGAGCCGGGCGGCCGGGGAAGCGGATGCGCTGGTACTGCTTGCGGGTGCGGGTGGTGGTGGGCACGAAGACCACCGTGGGGTCGGCCGTCAGCTCCGCCAGCAGTCCCGCCGCCGTCTCGGTCATGTAGGACAGCGGCTTGCTCTCGTGGACCTCGACGCACAGCAGCCGCGGGGCCACCGGGTCGGGCATGGTCAGGCCGAGGGCGGCCGTCGAGTAGATGAGCGTACGGTCGAGATCACTGGCTACGAGGACAGTCACTTCGAGGCCACAGCCTTTCCGTCGGCGCCGGTGGCGCCGCGCGTGAATCGGGGGTGGATGAGTCCTACACACGTGTAGGGAAGCCCGTCGACCTCTTCCACCGGGACCCCGCGCTGCTCGGCGAGCAGCCGTACGTGGTCCAGGTCGGCCCCGGCGCCGCGCTGCGCCAGGATCTTCCAGGGCACCCGGCGCAGCAGCACGCGGGTGGTCTCGCCGACGCCGGGCTTGACGAGGTTCACGTCGTGGATGCCGTACTCCTCGCTGATCCGCTCGACCGCCGCCCAGCCCTCCCAGGTCGGGGCGCGGTCGGCCGCGAGCAGCTCCTTGACCTCTTCGTCGACGGCGTCGGCGATCTCGTCGAAGTGGGCGGCGACGGTGTCGACGAACGCGACGGAGACGTCGGCCCCGGCGAGCTCGCGGTAGAACTTCGCGCCGTGGAAGTCGGCGGGTCCGACCAGGTCGGACCTCAGAACCGTACGCGAGATGAGACCGGAGACGGTGGAATTGAGACAGGCGGAGGGGATCAGGAAGTCCTCGCGCGTGCCGTACGTGTCCACGCACGAGCCCGGGTCGGCGAGGACCACGATCTCCGGGTTGAAGCCCTCGAACTCGGCGAGGGCGTCGCGCAGCTCGCGGGTGATGGCGCCCTTGCCCGTCCAGCCGTCCACGAAGACGACGTCGGCGGGGTCGTGGTGGGCTGCGAGCCAGCGCAGGGCGTTGGCGTCGATGCCGCGGCCCCGCACGATGGAGACGGCGTAGTGCGGCAGGTCGAGGCCGTGCCGGCTCTGGGCCCAGCGGCGCATCAGTACGCCCACGGGGGTGCCGGCGCGGGCCAGGGAGACCAGGACCGGGGAGGGGGAGCGCTCGGCGAGGACGGTCTCGGTGACGGTGCCGACGGCCCGGGCGATGCGGGCGGCGGAGGCCGTGAGGGCGCTCTGGTAGAGCTCCTGGTACTGGGGGGACGGCTGGTACTCGACGGGCAGGGATTCGGCGTAGTGGGCGCCGCCCGCCTGGATGGCCTCCTCCCGCTCCTCGGTCGGGGCCTCCAGCTCGACGTCGGAGAAGTCCTGGAGCAGCCAGCCGACGTCCTCGGGTGCGTACGAGGAGAAGGCGGGGCCGCGCAGGGGCTCGGGCATGGTCGGCTCCTGCCGCTCGGATATGCCGGATGTGGCTGGTGTGCCGGGTGTGTACGACGGGACGACGGCCAGTACGACGCGGCCGGCGTGCGGGGCGAGGGCCGCGAGCAGCCCGGCGTGGAGTTCGGGGGTGTCGCCGGCCGAGTCGACGACGGCGACGACGGCGTCGAAGCCGGCGCCCGCGACGTTGTAGGCGTAGCGGTCGCCGGGGCCGTCGGCGGGTGCGTCGTGGGCCGGGAAGACGAGCCGGGTGCGGATGGCGTAGCCGGGGTCGTCCACGGCGAGCACCGGCGAGCGGGTGGTGGTGGAGAAGCGGACCTCGCGGGCCGCCCCCGCCTCTTCCAGGGCCTTCGCGAGGCGCAGCGGCGCGTACATCAGCTCTTCGTTGCCGAGTACGAGGACCCGGCCGGGTTCGGTGCCGAGCGCGGCGGTGAGCTGGCCGGCCAGAGCGGGGAGAGCGGCCTCCAGTGCCGTGCGGTGGGCAGGGGTGAAGCCGTGGCGGCCACCGTCGGGTACCCCCGAGGGCCAGTTCAGGTCGACGCGCGTGATCGGCTGCGGGCCGTCTGCGGGGATGCCCTCGGTGAGAGCCGCCTGAACGGTTTCGGCAGGGGGCGCGGGCTGGTTCTCGTGTTCCTCGACCAGGGCCTGGCCCTTGGCGAGGACGCCGTCCGGGAGGGAGACCGTGCCCGAGGCGAGGGCGACGAGGTCCACCCGCGCGCCCAGCTCGGCGGCGAAGGCGGTGAGCCGGTCCCGGTCGGCCGGGGAGCGCATGTCCACGAGGGCGACGACCACGTAGTGCGGGCGGGGGTGGCGGGCGTGCAGGTCGCGGATGGTGTTCAGGACCGTGTTGCCGGTGGAGAACTCGTCGTCGACGAGGACCAGCGGGCCGCTGCCCGCGAGCAGCCGCGGATCCTCGGGCAGCAGCAGGTGCGAGGTGGCGTGCGAGTGCGCCTCCTCGAAGCCGCCGGCCGGCTGCACGCCCTGCACGGGCCGGCGGGTGGAGTGCAGGTAGGGGGCGCGGCCGAGGCCGTCGGCCACGCAGTGGCCGAGCCCGGTGGCGGTCTCGGCGTAGCCGAGGACCACCGCCGTGGCGGCGCCGTCCTCGCCGAGCAGCGCCCGTACGCGTTCGCCGAGCCCGTACCCGGCGGCGTACACCGTCCGCGGGGACTGCGGGACGTGCTTGCCCAGCACCTGCGAGACGAGCAGGTGCGCCCGCTTGGGGTTGCGCCGCAGGGCCAGCCCGAGCAGCTCCGTCAGCCGCGGGCCCCCTTCGGAGTCCTCGAGGCTGACGCCCAGCCGCTGCGCGACCCAGGTACCCGACCACACTGCTTCGATCGTCTTGCCTTTCCTCGTCGTCGGCGCGTTCCCCTGCGCCGGCGGGTTCCTCTGTGTCCGACTCTGCTGCTCCGAGGGCCCGCTCACACCTGGAGCCCGGCCGTGAGGAGGTCGACGAAGCCGACTTCCTCCTTCGCCACACCGAAGACCTCGGCGCGCAGCATGGTGCGCTCGGCCCAGGCCCGGTGGGGCTTCACCTCGTTCATCTTGTTCGTGTAGGCGGAACGCATGACTCCGCCGCCGCCGCGCTCGGGGTTCAGGATGTCCTGGGCGTCGCAGAACTCCTCGTGCGAGACCACTGACAGGGCGTGCACGGGCGTGACGTGGGCGGGGTGGATGCAGGTCTTGCCGAGCAGTCCGTTGGCCCGGTCGAGTTCGATCTCGCGCAGCAGGCCGTCCAGGTCGTGCTCGATGAGGGCGGTGCGCAGTTCCTCCACGCCCTCCTCCAGGAAGGGGCTGCGCCGCAGCTGGGGTTTGAAGAGGCGCTGCTGGCTGCGGAAGTACTCCCAGACGGGGCCGGTGACGGTGAAGCCGGTGCCGTCGGCGCGGCTGAGGACGTTCACGACGTCCGCGATCACGCCGGCGACGATCTGGACGTCGTAGGCGGTCATGTCGGGGGTGCGGCGCAGTCCGTAGGCCGAGCAGAAGTCGGTCACGCCGAGCCGGAGCGCCAGGACCCGCTCGCGGTGGCTGTTGACCGTGCGGGAGATGCCGGCGAGGGTTTCGACGCGGGTTTCGAGGTGCAGGAGGTCCGGGGTCTCCAGGACGGGCATGGCATACAGCCGGGGCAGTCCGCTGACGGTCTCCGCCTGGGCGACGGCTTCGAGGAAGGCGATGCCCCGGCTCTCGTCGAACTTCGGGAGTACGAATCCGGCCAGGCGCCGCACGGAGCTTCCCAGGCGGCGCACCAGGTCGGGTATCTGCTCGGGCGTGCGGACGCGGATGAAGAGGAGCGGGAGCTCCGCTTCGTCGGCGTCGAGCTCGGCGAACTGCCGGACGAGGTTCTCCTCGGCTCCGGAGACGTCGGCGTCGCTGATGGAATCCTCCAGGCAGAGGACCATGGACACGACTCCGCGGCCGGCCTGCTTGCGGATGTCCGCGGCGAGTGCGGGGCGGGTGGCCGGGCTGTAGAGCGTGGCTCCCAGCGCGGCGGCGAGGACGCGGGCGGGTGAGGCTCCGGTGAATGCCGCCGGTTCCTGGTGGAAGAGGTCCTTACGGACGGTGGGCGTTATGTGCCCAAAGTGACGCATGTGCTTCCCCCGTACTGCCTCGGCGGCCCAACTGGCATGGCCGGTAATAGTACGTACGAACGTGAGTCAAGAGTTCCTCAAGCACATGAAGTTCAGGTAACCCTCTTGCACCATGCCCAGGTCTCCCGTTCGAGACAAGGCCCTACGGGGGGCCGCATTGTCCCGCTCCACCCCGGGAGGGCAGGATGACGTGCATGACGCACGCGATGCAGAAGGGCTCGAACATCCCGGTGGCCGCCGTGGCGGTCCGGGCGGTGCTGCGCTGGACCGGCGGCGCCGAGGTGCCGGACGTGGACGCCTCCGCGCTGCTCGTGGGCCCGGACGGCCGGGTGCGTTCGGACGAGGACTTCGTCTTCTACAACCAGCCCCGGCACCCCTCGGGGGCCGTCTGGCGGCTCGGCAAGAAGCAGATCGGCGACGCGATCACCGACGCCGTCCAGGCGGACCTGCGGACGGTGACGCCGACGGTGGACCGGATCCTGGTGGTCGCCTCCGCCGAGGACGTCCCCTTCCAGCGGGTCCACGACCTGCGGATCCTCCTCTACGACGCCACCGCGACCGGCGGCTCCGAACCGCTGGCCTACTTCGACGTACGGCCCGAGACCGGCGCCGAGACGGCGCTGATCTGCGGGGAGCTGTACCGCCGGGGCGAGGGGTGGAAGTTCCGCGCGCTGGGCGAGGGCTACTCCGACGGGCTGGTGGGCCTGGCCACCGACCACGGGATCTCGGTCGACGAGAACGCCGCCGAGGCCGCCGCGGGCCCGGCGGCGGGGCCCGCCTCCGAGCAGACGACCGCGATGGCCCCGCCCACGCAGGCCCCGCCGGCCGTCCAGCCGGCCTACGGGTACCCGCAGCCGGTGTCCCCGGTGCCGGGTCCGGGCGGCGATCCGTCCTTCCGGCTGCCGGTGCAGGGTCCGCAGTTCATCCGCCGCTGAGCCGGTACCGCCCCGCCGGCGTCGCCGCCGGGGCTCCGGTCAGCTCTTGGTGCTCTTGTAGCCCCGCCCCCACTGCAGCCCCCAGCCGTACAGCCGGTCCAGCTCGGCCTGGAACCCGTACACGAACTTCACCTCGCGCCGCACGACCAGCTCGCCCTTGACCTTCTCCAGGGAGACCACCGCGCAGGAGCGGGCCTGCGGCTGCCGCTCGTCCAGCGGGATCTCGATCCGCGGCCCCGTGACGGGGAAGAGGGTGACCATGGCGTGCGTCCGGTCGAAGGCCGGGGTCTGGTCGTAGATGTAGACGAAGACCAGCAGCCGCTTGATCTCGTCCGCGTGGTCGAGGTTGACGTAGAGGGTCTCCCCCGAGGCCGAACCGAACCGGTCGTCCCCGCTGAGCTTGACGTACGGCGGGTCGTTGAGGTCGCCCAGCAGGTTCCCCAGCGGCTGTACGGCGCCACGGGTGCCGTCGGTCAGCTCGTACAGGCAGCCCATGTCGAGGTCGACGTTGACCATGCCCTGGGTGTGCGCCTGCACCATGTCCGGCTTGAACAGCTTGAACGGGTGCCGGAAGAGCTGGCCGCTCTGCCCGGAGCGGCCGCCGATGTCCGAGGTGCGCATGCGCCAGGACAGATTGACGCGCAGATTGCCGTGGACGGCCCCCTGTTTGGTGAGCGACACCGTCGAGTGCCGCTTGGTCAGCTCGATCGCGTTCGACGAGGCGCTGCCCGACTGGAACTGCACGGCGCGGCTGCCCATGATGCCGTCGAAGAAGCCCATCCCCCTACCCCCCTGATCCCCTGGTCCCCTGGTCCCTGTGGAGCCTACGGAAGCGGGGCGGCCCGCCGGGTCCGTGGACCCGGTGGACCGCCCCGCAATGGAGCGTTCCGCATTACCGCCGCGGTCATGCCTCGGCGGTGGAACCCTCCAGTTCCAGGCGCTTGTTGCGGCGCACCGAGGACCAGAAGGACCACCCGATGAGCAGCACGCCGACGAGACCGGTGATGATCTCGTTGATCTCGTACTGGATGGTGACGAGCAGGATCACGGCGAGGGCGCCGATGGCGTAGTGCGCGCCGTGCTCCAGGTAGACGTAGTCGTCGAGGGTGCCCTGGCGGACCAGGTAGACCGTCAGCGACCGGACGTACATGGCACCGATGCCGAGGCCGAGGGCCATGAGCACGATGTCGTTGGTGATGGCGAAGGCGCCGATGACCCCGTCGAAGGAGAAGGAGGCGTCGAGGACTTCGAGGTAGAGGAACATGAAGAAGGCGGCCTTGCCGGCCATGGCGACGGCCGAGACGGGCTTGCCGGTCCTCTTGGCCTCTTCCTCCGCCTCGTGCTCGGCCTCCTCCTCTTCCTCCAGCTTGTTCTCGAAGTAGCCGGAGAGGCCGCCGACGACCATGTAGGTGATCAGGCCGAGGACGCCGGAGATCAGGACGGTCTGCGCCTTGTCCACGTGGACGCCACCGTGCTGGTGGGCGTTGGCGGCGAAGGTCATCGAGGTGATGACCAGGACGATCAGCGCGATGCAGGCGGACAGCATGTCGACCTTGCCGAGCTTGGCGAGCGGGCGCTCCAGCCAGGCGAGCCACTTGATGTCACGGTCCTCGAAGATGAAGTCGAGGAAGATCATCAGCAGGAACATGCCACCGAACGCGGCGATGGACGGGTGCGCGTCGGTGACGAGCTGCTCGTACATCTCCTTGTCGTTGATGGCCAGTTCCACGGCCTCGATGGGCCCGATCTTGGCGCTGATCGCGACGATCACAACGGGGAAGACCAGTCGCATACCGAAGACCGCGATGAGTACGCCGATGGTGAGGAAGATCTTCTGCCAGAAGGCGTTCATCTTCTTCAGGATTCCGGCGTTGACCACCGCATTGTCGAAAGACAGCGAGATCTCGAGGACCGACAGGATCGCCACGATCCCGAAGGCCTGCCACCCCCCGTAGAACACCGCTGCGACCAGACCGAGCGCAGTGATTGCGAACGACCAGCCGAAGGTTTTGAGAACCACTGGCACCCCATCGTCTTGTACGGCTTTACGAAACGTTGACCCCGAAGTCTAGAGCGATGCCCCTGAGCCCCGACGCGTACCCCTGCCCCACCGCACGGAACTTCCATTCGCCCCCGTACCGGTAGACCTCGCCGAAGATCATCGCGGTCTCGCTGGAGGCGTCCTCGGAGAGGTCGTAGCGGGCCAGTTCCTGGCCGTCGGCCTGGTTCACCACGCGGATGAAGGCGTTGCTGACCTGGCCGAAGCTCTGCCGGCGGCTGTCCGCCTCGTGGATGGAGACCGGGAAGACGATCTTGTCCACCTGGGCCGGCACCTTGGTCAGGTCGATGATGATCGACTCGTCGTCGCCGTCACCCTCGCCGGTGAGATTGTCCCCCGTGTGTTCGACGGAGCCGTCGGGGCTCTTCAGGTTGTTGTAGAAGACGAAGTACTCGTCGCCCAGCACCCGGCCGCTGTTGCACAGCAGCGCGCTGGCGTCGAGGTCGAAGTCGGCTCCCGTGGTCGAGCGCGCGTCCCATCCGAGAC
Organism: Streptomyces sp. MB09-01; assembly: GCF_033794505.1. Taxonomy (NCBI): domain Bacteria; kingdom Bacillati; phylum Actinomycetota; class Actinomycetes; order Kitasatosporales; family Streptomycetaceae; genus Streptomyces; species Streptomyces sp. MB09-01. The sequence continues at coordinate 33,382 of NZ_JARAYQ010000012.1, forward strand.
CGATCAGCACCCTGGTGAGGTTCGGTGCGGCCTTGGACAGGGAGACATTGCCCCCCTTGGCGAGTGTGACGCCCATGTTGTGGTCCTCCCCGGACGACGGTGTGGCGATGTGGCGGTGCGGCAGTGCATGGGTACAGCGATGTGGTGAAGCGCGTCCGGCGCCGTACACACAGTGCACGGCGCCGGACGGATGGGCTGCTCGGGGTCAGACGTTGACGCCGAAGTCCTGCGCGATGCCGCGCAGGCCCGAGGCGTAGCCCTGGCCGATGGCACGGAACTTCCACTCCGCGCCGTTGCGGTACAGCTCGCCGAAGACCATGGCGGTCTCGGTCGAGGCGTCCTCGGAGAGGTCGTAGCGGGCGAGCTCGGTGTTGTCGGCCTGGTTCACGACGCGGATGTACGCGTTGCGGACCTGGCCGAAGCTCTGCTGGCGGCTCTCGGCCTCGTAGATCGAGACCGGGAAGACGATCTTGGCTACGTCGGCAGGAACGCCGGCGAGGTTGACCTTGATCGCCTCGTCGTCGCCCTCGCCCTCACCGGTGGTGTTGTCACCGGTGTGCTCGACCGAGCCGTCGGGGCTCTTCAGGTTGTTGAAGAAGACGAAGTTCGCGTCGCTGGTGACCTTGCCCTGGTCGCTGGTCAGGATCGCGCTGGCGTCGAGGTCGAAGTCGACGCCGGTGGTGGTGCGAGCATCCCAGCCCAGACCGACGATGACCGCCGTCAGGTTAGGCGCGGCCTTGGTCAGCGAGACGTTGCCGCCCTTGCTGAGGCTGACTCCCACGGGTCCTCCATTGGGTTCTGTGTGGGGCGGTGCCCCGTCTTGCGGTTGCTACCGGATCAACGTTTCGATCCTAGTGACGGGTTCCCGCCCGTAAGCGGTTTTCGCAGGGAACTGCGGGTACGGCCCGGGCAGACTCGCTCAGAGGCTGTCGAGCGCCTTGATGTACTCGTTCAGGTCACGTGCGTCGGGCAGCCCGTTGACCACGGTCCAGCGCACCACGCCGTCCTTGTCGATGATGAAGGTGCCGCGGACCGCGCAGCCCTTCGCCTCGTCGAAGACGCCGTACGCGCGGGAGGTCTCCCCGTGCGGCCAGAAGTCCGACAGCAGCGGGTACTCCAGGCCCTCCTGCTCCCCGAAGACCCGCAGAGTCGGCACGGAGTCGTTGGAGACCGCGAGGAGCTGCACGTCGTCGTTCTGGAAGCGCGGGAGCTGGTCGCGCAGCTCGCACAGCTCGCCGGTGCAGACTCCGGTGAAGGCGAACGGGTAGAAGAGCAGCACCACGGCCTTCTCCCCGCGGAAGTCGGAGAGCCGCACGGTGGCGCCGTGGTTGTCCTTGAGCTCGAAGTCCGGGGCCTTGTCGCCGACCTCGATCGCCATCTGTCGCATCCCTTCGTTCCTGCATCACTGCGTTGGGCTGTTCGGGTGAGACACAGCTTAGGGCGGCCGGGGCCGCGAACGCGTACACCCCGCCGACCGGGGCCGACGGGGTGTACGAGATGTCCTCTAGGACGCTGCTCAGCGCTTCTTGGCGGCAGTCTTGGGCGTCACCAGCTTGGTGGCGGCCCACTCCTTGCCGACGGGGGCGCCCTTGGCCAGCGAGAGACCTGCGGTCTCCGCGGCTTCCTGGATGTCGCTGGCCTCGACGTAGCCGGGACGGCCCGTCTTGGGGGTCAGCAGCAGGATCAGTGCGCCGTCCTCGATCAGCTCGGTGGCATCGACCAGTACGTCCGCCAGATCGTCGGCGTCGGGTTCCTCTCGGAACCACAGCAGTACGGCGTCCGCGACGTCGTCGTAGTCCTCGTCGACGAGTTCGCCGACGAGCTCCTCGACGACATCACGGAATTCCTGATCGACGTCGTCGTCGTAGCCGATCTCCTGGACCACCTGTTCGGACTGGAAACCCAGCCGGGCGGCCAGGCTCTCCGCGTGGTCCGCGGTCGCGCTCACGGGGTGCCTCCTGCTCATGTTCGGTGAATGTCTTCGGCGGCGCGCGTACGCGCAGCATTGGGCGTAGTCCACACGGGCGCGGCGGATCGCGCAAGTACCCGGCCGCCGAGACCGTCGAAACGGTGACGATTGCGGCCGTCTCGCCGCAACTTTCAGCCTTCCCGTGTGCACCTCTGGTGACTCATCCCACACCATTCCAGCTCATTCGGCATCATCGGGGACCCTCGACGGCTTTCCTACCTGTTTGAGCGACGAACGGTCTCACGGAGCCGGCGCCCGGCTCGGGCGTAAGATCGCGGTTTGTCCGGACCCGCCACCGATCTTCCGGCCATTACCCGGTGGTAAAGATGACGATTTCGGTCGAGCGTAAGAGCATGGGAGGCGGCGAACCCAAGGCACGACTCCCCCCGACAGTGAAGGAACAGCGTGGCTTCCGCATCCGATCGCAATCCGATCATCATTGGCGGCCTGCCGAGTCAGGTCCCGGACTTCGATCCGGAGGAGACGCAGGAGTGGCTCGACTCCCTGGACGCCGCAGTCGACGAGCGGGGCCGTGAACGCGCCCGCTACCTGATGCTGCGGCTGATCGAGCGGGCCCGTGAGAAGCGCGTGGCCGTGCCCGAGATGCGCAGCTCGGACTACGTCAACACGATCGCCACCAAGGACGAGCCGTTCTTCCCCGGCAACGAGGAGATCGAGCGCAAGGTTCTGAACGCCACCCGGTGGAACGCGGCCGTCATGGTCTCGCGCGCCCAGCGTCCCGGGATCGGGGTGGGCGGCCACATCGCCACCTTCGCCTCCTCCGCCTCCCTCTACGACGTGGGCTTCAACCACTTCTTCCGGGGCAAGGACGAGGGCGACGGCGGCGACCAGATCTTCTTCCAGGGCCACGCCTCCCCCGGCATCTACGCCCGCGCCTACCTCCTGGACCGGCTCTCCGAGCAGCAGCTCGACGCGTTCCGCCAGGAGAAGTCGAAGGCTCCGTACGGCCTTTCCAGCTACCCGCACCCGCGGCTGATGCCGGACTTCTGGGAGTTCCCGACCGTCTCGATGGGCCTCGGCCCGCTCGGCGCGATCTACCAGGCGCGGATGAACCGGTACATGGAGGCGCGCGGGATCGCGGACACCTCCAAGTCCCACGTTTGGGCGTATCTCGGCGACGGCGAGATGGACGAGCCGGAGTCCCTCGGCCAGCTGTCGATCGCCGCCCGCGAGGGCCTGGACAACCTGACCTTCGTGGTCAACTGCAACCTGCAGCGGCTCGACGGCCCGGTGCGCGGCAACGGCAAGATCATCCAGGAGCTGGAGTCGCAGTTCCGCGGGGCCGGCTGGAACGTCATCAAGCTGATCTGGGACCGCTCCTGGGACCCGCTGCTGGCCCAGGACCGCGACGGCATCCTGGTCAACAAGATGAACACCACCCCGGACGGGCAGTTCCAGACGTACGCCACCGAATCGGGCGCGTACATCCGTGAGCACTTCTTCGGGGACGACCAGCGGCTGCGCGCGATGGTCGCGAACATGACCGACTACCAGATCCAGCACCTGGGCCGTGGCGGGCACGACCACAAGAAGGTCTACGCGGCGTACGCGGCGGCCAAGGCCCACAAGGGCCAGCCGACGGTGATCCTGGCGCAGACGGTCAAGGGCTGGACGCTCGGCCCGAACTTCGAGGGCCGCAACGCGACGCACCAGATGAAGAAGCTGACGGTCGACGACCTCAAGCGCTTCCGCGACCGCCTGCACATCCCGATCACCGACCAGCAGCTGGAGGGCGGGGCCCCGCCGTACTACCACCCGGGCCGCAACTCCCCCGAGATCCAGTACATGCACGACCAGCGCAGCTCGCTGGGCGGCTACGTGCCGACCCGTGTGGTGCGCGCCAAGCCGCTGGAGCTGCCGGGCGACGCGACGTACGCGGCCGCCAAGAAGGGCTCGGGCCAGCAGTCGATCGCCACCACGATGGCCTTCGTCCGCATCCTGAAGGACCTGATGCGGGACAAGGAGATCGGCAAGCGGTTCGTGCTGATCGCGCCCGACGAGTACCGCACCTTCGGTATGGACGCGTTCTTCCCGAGCGCCAAGATCTACAACCCGCTGGGCCAGCAGTACGAGGCGGTCGACCGCGACCTGCTGCTCGCGTACAAGGAGTCGCCGACCGGCCAGATGCTGCACGACGGCATCTCGGAGGCGGGCTGCACGGCCTCGCTGATCGCCGCGGGTTCGGCGTACGCGACGCACGGCGAGCCGCTGATCCCGGTCTACGTCTTCTACTCGATGTTCGGTTTCCAGCGCACGGGTGACCAGTTCTGGCAGATGGCCGACCAGCTGGCGCGCGGTTTCGTCCTCGGCGCGACCGCCGGGCGGACCACCCTGACGGGTGAGGGCCTGCAGCACGCGGACGGTCACTCCCAGCTGCTGGCCTCGACGAACCCGGGCTGCGTGGCGTACGACCCGGCCTACGGATACGAGATCGCGCACATCGTCCAGGACGGTCTGCGGCGCATGTACGGGCCGGAGGCGGAGGACGTCTTCTACTACCTGACCGTCTACAACGAGCCGATCCAGCACCCGGCCGAGCCGGCGGACGTCGACGTGGACGGCATCCTCAAGGGCATCCACCGGGTGTCGAGGGGTACCTCGGGCATCGTCGGGGCGCAGCTCATGGCCTCGGGCGTGGCGGTGCCGTGGGCGCTGGAGGCGCAGCGGATCCTGGCTGCGGAGTGGAACGTCCGGGCGGACGTCTGGTCGGCGACCTCCTGGAACGAGCTGCGCCGCGAGGCGGTCGAGGCGGAGGAGCACAACCTGCTCCACCCCGAGGAGGAGCAGCGGGTTCCGTACGTGACGCGGAAGCTGTCGGGTGCGGAGGGGCCGTTCGTGGCGGTCTCGGACTGGATGCGGGCGGTCCCGGACCAGATCTCGCGGTGGGTGCCCGGCCCGTACACCTCGCTGGGCGCGGACGGCTTCGGTTTCGCGGACACGCGCGGTGCGGCCCGGCGCTTCTTCCACATCGACGCGCAGTCGGTGGTCCTGGCGACGCTCACCGAGCTCGCGAAGACCGGTCAGGTCGACCGTTCGGTGCTGAAGCAGGCCGTCGACCGGTACCAGCTGCTGGACGTGGCGGCGGCCGACCCGGGCGCGGCGGGCGGCGACGCCTGACGCCTGCGGCGGACCCGAAGGGGTGAGGCGGGCCGGCGGTCCCGGTCCGCCCCGCGCACCGCTCGCGGACCCGGCGCGGGTCCCGGCTCCGGCCGGGGCCCGCGCTTCTTCACGCGTTGCCTACGATGCTCGGCATGAAGGAACCCTCCCGTCAGGCGCAGTGGGAAAGCCGTACCCAGACCCCGCTGCTCCTCCTCGCCGTGGCCTTCGCCGTGGCGTACGCCGTGCCCATCGTGGCCCCCGACGCGACCGCGGACGTACACCGGGCCTGCACCCACGTGGAGTGGCTGGTGTGGGGTGCCTTCGCCCTCGACTACCTGGTGCGGCTGGGCCTCTCGACGGACCGCAGGCACTTCGTCCGGACCCACTGGCTGGACCTGGCCGCCGTGGTGCTGCCGCTCGTGCAGCCGCTGCGGCTGCTGCGGCTGGTCGCCACGCTGATGCTGGTGGGCCGGCGGGCCCGGATGGCCCCGCAGATCCAGCTGACGACGTACGTGGCCGGGGCGGTCGTGGGGCTGCTGATGTTCGGCTCGCTCGCGGTGCTGAGCGTGGAGCGGGACGCCCCCGACGGGAACATCAAGAACCTGGGCGACGCCGTGTGGTGGTCCTTCACCACGATGACGACGGTCGGGTACGGGGACCACTCGCCCACCACCGGACTCGGCCGGGTCCTGGCCGTGGGCCTGATGCTGTCGGGGATCGCCCTCCTCGGGGTGGTGACCGCCAACATCGCCGCCTGGTTCATCTCCCGCTTCGAGCGCGACGACCAGGCGGAGCGGCTCCAGCTGGCGGCCATCCGGGAGCTGAGGGAGGAGGTGCGGGCGCTGCGCGGCGAGGTCGCCCGGCTGGGCGGCGCGGGGGCCGCGGCCGGTGCCGCGACCGGGGCCACGGCCTCGCCCGGACCCGCACCGGCACCGGCACCGGCACCGGCACCCGCACCCGCACCCGCACCCGCACCCGCACCCGCACCCGCACCCGCACCCGACCGGCCGAACGCCCCGGCGCAGCGGGAAGCTACCTCTCCCACACCTTGAACGCCCTTACCTGGTAGGGCGACTGGGGCAGCCAGACCCCGTCGCCCGGGTAGGTCTGGAACTCGCCGGTCTCCGCGCACTCCGCCGACTGGTACGTGGTCACGGGCCGCCCGGTGCGGTTGGTGAGCGACTGGGCGCTGGTCCCGGCGGGCAGCGCGGTGCAGCTGTCGACGTCCAGAGTGCTGAGCTCGTGGGTCCGCTTGGTGCCCTTGAACTCCGGTTTCGCCCACAGGCACAGCTGCCCGGTCGCGCAGGCCCCGAGGGCCGGCGGGCCCGCGGCCTGGGCCGTGGTGGCGGTACTCGGGATGAGGGCGGTGAGGGCCAGGACGGTCGCGGCCAGGACGGTGGTGACGCGCGTGGTTCCACACGTACGCATGACGGGTCAACTCCTTGTGGACGGCGGGCGCCCGGACCGATTCCGGGGCCTCGCTGACACCACGCTGACCTGCGGTGACGGGCGGGCGGAAGGGGCCCGTGGCGGGTCCACCCGGATAGGCGACGGGCCCGCCGGAACCGTCCGGCGGGGCGGTCGTCCGTACGGAGTTGACGCTTCCGGGAGCCTCGGAGCGGCCCCGCGCCCGCCCCGGCGGGGGGTGGGGCCCGGACGGCGGCCGACCCGAACGTGTCACGCGCGGCCGGTCGCGCGCCGGGGCCCGGGACGGCGACGGCCCTTCGCAAACGGCTTAACGCGACGGTCGCGGCCCGTCGGTCACCGGTACTCTGACCGCCCACTCGGCGTCGGAAGGGAGCCCGGAGTGATGATCGACGAGCGGTCGGCGCCGGCGGCACCGGTGCCCGGACTGCGCGAGCGCAAGAAGCGCCGCACCCGGGGCGCGCTGCTGCGCGCCGCGCTCCTGCTCTTCCTCTCGCAGGGGTATGAGCGCACCACCGTCGACGAGATCACCGACGCCGTGGACGTGTCCCAGCGCACCTTCTTCCGCTACTTCGCCAACAAGGAGGAGGTCGTCTTCGCCGTCCAGGACCTGACGGAGGCGCACTTCGTCGCCTCCCTGCACGCCCGGCCGGCCTCCGAGGGGCCCCTCGAAGCCATGCGGGGCGCGGCGCTCGCCGCCTGGGACACCGTCGAGGAGGCCCTCGCCGACGTGGTCCCCGTCGACCTCTACATGCGCAGCTACCGACTGATCGAGTGCACCCCGGCCCTGCTCGCCGTGCACCTGCGGCGCTCCACGGAGCTGGAGGAACGGATCTCCCGGGTGATCGCCGACCGAGAGGGCCTGGACGTGGACGCCGATCCGCGGCCCCGGGTGGCCGTCGCCGCGTTCTGTGGTGTGATGCGGGTCACGGGGCGGCTCTGGGGGCAGGGCGAGGACACCAGCGTGGCCGCGATCCGCCGGCTGACGGAGGCTTACCTCGACCGCCTCGGCCCGTCGCTGGCCGCGAGCTGGCGCCCGGAGGCGGCCGGGGCCTGATCGCCGGGACTTCCCGGGGAGTTGTAGCGGATCACCCGCTTTCCGTAAGGGGTCCCACGGTCGGCCGTGAGTCCTGTCACCCAGGGCGCCGCGGCTGGTGGAGGTCTCCTACGCTGGTCCCAGTGAATCTGTCCGGCCTCGCCCACCCCCCCGTTCCCGGCGCCGACCCGCGCCCTGCCGCCCTGCGCGCGCTGCTCGCGCTGGCGGTGGTGTTCATCATGCTGGCGACCACCGGCTGGACGGCCGTGCACCGGCCCGAGGGGGGCACCCCGCTGCGGGCCGCCGCGCTCCGGGCCTGGGCGAAGGCCAGGATCGACGGCCGCCCGGTGCCGCCCGCCGACGCCCCCGTACGGACGGTGGCCCGGTTCTTCGCGGGCCTCGACGGAGCGCAGCGGGCCCGGCTCGCCGACGGCTACCCCCTCGTGGTGGGCAATCTCGACGGGGCCCCCGCCGCCACCCGCTACCGGGCCAACCTGCACGGCCTGGAGCAGGCCCGCCGGGTCGAGGAGGCCCGCAGCCGTGACGTGGCCCTGACCCCGGCCGACCGGGAGGAGGCCACCCGGCGCTCCCACCGCTTCGCCTCTCTCGCCGCCCCCGGCCGGCAGATCCTCACCTTCGATCCCACCGGCGGCGGCCGCGTGGCCGAGGTCTTCGGTGACCTCGACCGGGCCCGCCGGGTCTCGGTGATCGTGCCCGGTGTCGACACCGACGCGCTCACCTTCGAGCGCACCCAGCGCCGCCTGACCTCACCCGTCGGCATGGCCGAGTCCCTGTACGCGGCGCAGCGCGCGGCCGCGCCGGACGGCCGGACGGCGGTCATCGCCTGGGCCGGCTACACCGCGCCCGCCGGGGTGGGCGTGGACGCCGCCACGGGCCGGATGGCCGTCGACGGCGCGGTCCGGCTGAAGGCGCTGACCGCGTCCCTGCCCGGGGGGTCGGGCGTGGCGCTGTTCTGCCACAGCTACGGATCGGTGGTGTGCGGGGTCGCCGCGCACGAGCTGCCGGCCCGGGTGACGGACGTGGTGGTGGCGGGCAGCCCCGGGATGCGCGCTTCGAGCGTCGAGGGCCTGCACACCTCGGCCCGGGTCTGGGCGACGCGGGACGAGGGCGACTGGATCGCGGACGTACCGCACCTGGAGGTCGGCGGGGTGGGCCACGGCGCCGATCCGGTGTCTCCGGAGTTCGGGGCGCGGCTGCTGTCCTCGGCCAGGGCCAGGAGTCACACCGGCTATTTCGCGCCAGAGACGGACTCGGTGGAGAACTTCGCCAAGATCGGAACCGGCGCGTTCGCTTCCGTTGTCTGCTCGACCGGGGACGACACCTGCCGGCGTGGAATTTCCGGGACAGAGGCGGACTGACGCGCGTAGAGGCGCGGAAAACGGGCCCGGCACGGAGGGGGGACGCGCGGGGGCGCCGCCCTTTACGATGTGCCGCATGGGTGACGTACTGGCCGGAAATCATGCCGTCTGGGAGTTCGACTCGGACTCGGTGCTCATCCGCTTCTCACGGGGGATACGAACGCCGAGAGTGCCGAGACTCCTGCACGCCCTCGGCCCGCGCCGGATTCCCCTCGAAGCGGTGTCCGAGGTGACCGTGACCGCCGGGAAGCGGGACACGGTGATTCTGCGTGCCGTCCCGCGGCCGGGCGCGGATCCGCTGATCGAGGCCGCCGCCGGGCAGCTGAAGGAGAACTGCGACCCGTACCGGCTGGTACTGCCGGGCGACCGGGCGCCGCACGCCGCCGCGTTCGCGGACGCCCTGCGGTCCCGGCTGGGGCCGGATGCCGCCGAGCCGGCCGACCGCTTCCTGGTCGAGGTACCGCGGCCACCGGTCCACCTGAAGGCGTTCGACGCCCGGGTGGACTTCGACGGGTCGGCGGTCACCTTCCACTGGTCCCGTACCGGTGCCACCGGCACCAAGTGGAAGGCGGGCGACCAGCGCGTCCCGCTGGCCGCCGTCACCGGCGTCGAGTGGTGCTCCCCGGAGGGCCCGGGCGGCCACCTGAGGCTCCACGTGCGGGACACCCCCTCCGATCCGCGCCCGGACCACGACCTGACGGCGGCCGTCTTCGGCGTGGGCTACGGGGCGGTGCACGAGTCGCTGCCGTTCGCGGCCGCGATCCTGGCCGCGGTGCGCGGCCGCACCCGGGTCGCCGCCGTGGGCTCCGTCCCGGCGGCGCGCACCGGGGGCGACCGGATGCGGCACCTGGACGAGCTGCACAGCGCGGGGCTCCTCACGGACGCCGAGTACGCGGAGCTGCTGGACCGCTTCCGGGCCTAGGGGGGCCGTACCAACGCGCCCGGGACGGAGGCGCGTTGACATCGTCCATTCCGTGCAGCACCCTTTCACTACTTAACTAGTGAAAGGGTGCTGCACGTGCTGGAGTACCGCATCGACCGGCGCAGCGGCATGGCCACCTACCTGCAGATCGTCCACCAGACCAAGCAGGCCCTGCGCCTGGGACTCCTGGAACCGGGCGACAGGCTGCCCACCGCGCGCGAGGTCGTCGAGGCGACGGCCATCAACCCGAACACCGTGCTCAAGGCCTACCGGGAGCTGGAGCGCGAGGGCCTCGTGGAGGGGCGGCGCGGCATGGGCACCTTCGTCCGGAAGTCCCTGGGCAGCGCACCGGCCGACTCCCCCCTGCGGGAGGAACTGGCCGACTGGGCACGCCGTGCGCACGCCGCCGGGCTGGAACGGGACGACGTGGCCGCGCTCTTCACATCCGTGCTGGACCAACACTTCAAGGGGGAAGACGCGTGACGGATGATCCGGTGATCGAGGCGTCCTTACTCGGCGTGCGCTACGGACGGCGGCGCGGCTGGGCACTGCGCGACTGCTCCTTCCAGCTGCCCGCCCGGCGGGTCTGCGCGCTCGTCGGCCACAACGGAGCGGGAAAGTCCACCCTGCTCGCGCTCGCGGCAGGACTGCTCCGGCCGACCGAGGGAACCATCGACGCGCCGCCGCGCGAGGAGACTGCCTACGTGGGCCAGGACAAACCCCTCTACCCGCAGCTGACCGTCGACGAGACCCTGCGCATGGGCCGCGAGCTCAACCCCGGCCGCTGGGACGCCAAGAGCGCGGAGCGGATCGTCGACGAGGGCGGCCTCGACCGCGGCGCAAGGGTCCGGACCCTCTCGGGCGGCCAGCGCACCCGCGTCGCCCTGGCGCTGGCCCTCGGAAAGCGCCCCGGCCTGCTCCTGCTGGACGAACCGATGGCCGATCTAGACCCGCTCGCCCGCCACCGGCTCATGGGGACGCTGATGGCCGACGCCGCCGAGAACGGCACGTCCGTGGTGATGTCCTCGCACATCCTCACCGAGCTGGAGGGCGCCTGCGACCACCTGCTGCTCGTCGACGGCGGCCGGATCCGCCTCTCCGGCCCCGCCGACGAGGTCGTCGCGGCCCACCGCCTGCTCACCGGGCCCGCCACGGCCCTCACCGACCTCGCCGCGCACACCGTCGTCGAGTCGCGTACGACGGGCCGCCGGCTCACCGCACTCGCGCGGCTGCACGGCCCGGTCGACACGGACACCTGGCAGACGGCCCACCCGTCCATGGAGGAAGTCCTGCTCGCCCACCTGCGTTCTCCCGCGGCCCCGCCCCTCACCATCCATCCCCTCACCGCCGAAGGGGTGGAGGCATGAGCGTGCTGACCCTGAAGGGCCCGCGCTGGGTCACGGTCCGCCAGCACCGGCGCGCCCTGTGGGCGCTGCCCGCCGCGGTCGCGGCGAGCCTCGCCGTCGTCGCCGCCCTGCGCTGGTGGGCGAGCATCCCGTCAGGCCTGCGCTCGCACCACCCGGACGGCCCGTTGCGGGTGGGGATGGAGTACGCCGGCATGGCGATGCTGCTCCTGCCCCTGCTGCTGGGGGCCTTCGTCGCCGGCCCGATGGTCGCCCGCGAACTGGAGAGCGGCACCTACCGCCTCGCCCTGACCCAGTCGTCGACCGCCCGGGCCTGGCTCGCCTCGAAGATCACGGTGGCCGCGGCGGCCGCGGTCGCCTGCTCGGCCGCCCTGGCCGGGGTCTACCGCCTCGGCTGGGCACCGCTCGACGGCACGCACCAGTTCTCCTGGGCCGACCGGGGACCGTACGAAGCGCTCGGCACGGTGCTCGTCGCGTACTGCCTCCTGGGCGTGGCCCTGGGAACCCTCGTCGGCCAGCTCGTACGGCGCACGCTCGCCGCCATGGCGGTCACCGGGCTCGTCACCGGCTGGTGATGGCGCTGCTCGGCACCCTGCGGTGGTCCTTCCTGCCCGTACGCACCCTCACCACGTCGTCGGCCGCGACCGGGGTGCCGATGCCTCCGAGCGGCGCCTTCATGATGGACACCGGACTCACCACGGCCTCGGGCGAACGCCTGCCCGAGTGGACCTGCTTCGCGCACTCCGGCAGCCGCAGGGCGTGTCCCGAGGACCTGGACGTGACCGGGTGGTACCTCGACTACCACCCGGCCACGCACTACTGGCCCACCCAGTCCATCGAGACGGCGATGGTCCTGGCCCTGGCCGCCCTCGCCCTCTGGGCCGCCTTCGCGGTGCTGCGCACCCGGCACCGCTGAGGCGCGCGGCCAGGGCCTGTCTTCAGCTCGGGTCCTGGCCCTCGCGGGCCTCCGAGGTCGCGCTCATGTCCGGGTAGCGGTCGCCCGCGACCCGGGCGGCGATCGGCTCCAGTCGGGCCAGTTGCGCCTGGGCGAGGGTGATCCGGGTGGCGGCGGTGTTCTCGCGCAGCCGGCCCGGCTTGCGGGTGCCCGGGATGGGGACCACGGTCAGCCCGTGCACCTTCGCCCGCTGCTGCACCCAGGCCAGGGCGATCTGCGCCGGGGTCGCTCCCAGCTCCTCGGCGATCTCCCGGACCGGGGTCAGCAGCGCCGCGTTGGCCTTCGCGTTCTCACCGGTGAACCGCGGCTGGTGGCGCCGGAAGTCGTCCTGCGACAGCTCGGCGGTGGCGTCCGCGAAGGCCCCGGTCAGGAAGCCCCGGCCCAGCGGGGAGTACGGCACCAGCGCCACGCCCAGCTCCGCCGCCGCGCCCACCGCGCTGCGCTCCACGCTCCGGCTGAAGAGCGACCACTCCGACTGGAGCGCCGCGATCGGGTGGACGGCGTGCGCCTCGCGCAGTTCGGCTCCGGTGACCTCGCTGAGGCCGAGGTGGCGCACCTTGCCCTCCTGCACCAGCTCCGCCATGGCGCCGACCGACTCGGCGAACGGCACGGCGGGGTCGCGCCGGTGCATGTAGTAGAGGTCGATGACGTCCACGCCGAGGCGGCGCAGGCTGTCCTCGACGGCCCGGCGGACGTACGCGCGGTCGTTGCGCACGCCCCGGTAGGCGGGGTCGTCGGTGCGCTCTATGGCGAACTTCGTCGCCAGGGTGATCTCGTCCCGGTGGGCGGCCACGAACGGGGCGAGGAACTCCTCGTTGCGCCCCCGCCCGTAGACGTCCGCGGTGTCGAAGAGGGTGACCCCGGCGGCCAGCGCCGCGTCCAGGGTCGCGCGGGCGGCCGCCTCGTCGGTGTCCCCGTAGAACTCGCTCATGCCCATGCAGCCGAGGCCCTGGACGCCGACCAGCGGGCCGCCCTTGCCCAGTTCGGCCCGGTCGATCTTCGTGGCTTCCGTCATGGCTGTGCCTTCCCCGAGTAGATGCCGATCTTGTAGTCCAGTACGGCCAGCGCGTCCGTGAGCTCCGAGATGCGCGCCCGCACCTCGTGCCGCGTCCGCTCCAGCAGCTCGCGGCGCTCCCCGACGGTGTGCGCGCCCTCGCGGACCAGTTCGGCGTACCGGACCATGTCCGCCACCGACATCCCGGTGGCGCGCAGCTTGCCCACGAAGGCCAGCCAGTCGAGGTCCTTGTCGGTGAAACGCCGCTGTCCCGAGTGGGAGCGGTCCACGTGCGGCATCAGGCCGATCCGCTCGTACCAGCGCAGGGTGTGCTGGGTCAGACCGGTCCGGGCCTCGACCTCGCTGATCGTGTACCGCGTCTGCGTCAGGCTCTGGCTCATGACCCCACGCTAAAACCCTGGAGTGCACTCCAAGCAAGTAGGCTCGGCCGCATGGAAAGCATGGAGGCCGTCAACGGCATGGAAAGCCTGCGGATCATCGAAACCTGGCCGGTGGACACGGCCGCGGCGGCCGTCGTACGCGCCGACGGGAGCCTCGCCGGCGCCCACGGGCCCGTCGACCACCGCTTCGCGCTGGCCTCCGTGACCAAGCCGCTCGCCGCGTACGCCGCCCTCGTCGCGTACGAGGAAGGGGCGATCGAGCTGGACGAGCCGGCCGGGCCCGAGGGGTCGACGGTCCGTCACCTGCTGGCGCACACCAGCGGCCTGGCCTTCGACGAGCACCGGGTGTCGGCCCCGCCCGGGGAGCGCCGGCTGTACTCCAACGCCGGCTTCGAGGTGCTCGGCGACCACATCGCCAAGGCCACCGGCATCCCCTTCGCGGAGTACGTGCACCAGGCGGTCTTCGAGCCGCTGGGCATGACGCGGACCACCCTGGAGGGCTCGCCCGCCAAGGACGGCGTCTCCACCGTGTCCGACCTCCTGCGCTTCGCCGCCGAGCTGCAGGCGCCCCGGCTGCTCGACGTCCGTACGGTCGCCGCGGCCACCTCCGTCGTGCACCCCGGGCTCAAGGGCGTCCTGCCGGGGTACGGGCACCAGTCCCCCAACGACTGGGGCCTCGGCATGGAGATCCGCGACGGCAAGTCCCCGCACTGGACGGGCCTGTCCTCCTCGCCCCGCACCTTCGGGCACTTCGGCCAGGCCGGCACCTTCCTGTGGGTGGACCCGGACGCGCGCGCCGCGTGCGTGGCGCTGACGGACCGCGCCTTCGGCCCGTGGGCCGTTGCGGCCTGGACCCCGTTCACGGACGCGGTCCTGGCCGAACTGCGCCCGGCCTAGGGAAGTTCCCAGATCAGCAGTTCCCCCGGGGACCCGGCGGTGATCTCCAGGTCCCGTTCGGCGGTGATCCGCACCGAGTCCCCGGGGCCCAGTTCCTCCCCGTCCAGGCGCAGGTCACCGCGCACCACGTGCAGGTACACCCGCTCCGCCGCCGGCACGGCCACCCGCTCGCCCGATCCGGGCCGCCGCACGTGCAGTACGGCGCCGGCCGCCGGGACCTCGTAGGGCGTGTCGTCGGCGATGTCCCGGACCACCTCGTACGAGGGCTCGCCGCCCGCGGCGAGGGGCGCGAGCCACATCTGCACGAAGCGCAGCCGCCCGACGCCGTCGTTGCGCTCCACGTGCCGCGCGCCCGATCCGGCGCTCAGCCGCTGCACGTCCCCGGCCCGGACCAGGCCCTTCTCGCCGGTGCTGTCCTGGTGGGTGAGCTCTCCCTCGACGACCCAGGTCACGATCTCGGTGTGACTGTGGGGGTGCTCGTCGAATCCGGCGCCCGCGGCGAGGAGCTCTTCGTTGCAGGCCAGGACGGGGCCGAAGCGCAGATTGTCCGGGTCGTAGAAGGACCCGAAGGAGAAGGCGTGCCGGGTGGCGATCCCGGCGGCCGGGTCCCCGCCCTCGTACCGGTCGGCGCCTCGGCGTACATCAATCATGGGAGCCACGGTAGACCCAGTCGCGGCACGGGGTCGCGGGCCCGGCCCGGTACCGGACTCCGCGCACCCGTCCCGATAAGGCAGTCTTGTCACGTGCCCCAACCCGAACGTGAGCATTCGCCCGCCACACACTCCGCGCATCCCGCTCCCGCCCATCCGCACACCGCGACGCTGCGCCGACTGGAGAAGTCCTCCGGCCGGCTCGCCGCCAACGCGATCGCGCGGATGGACGAGACCCTGCCGTGGTACCGGGCGATGCCACCCGAGAACCGGTCCTGGATCGGCCTGGTGGCGCAGGCCGGCATCGCCGCGTTCACCGAGTGGTTCCGGCACCCGGAGACCCCGCAGGCGATCTCCACCGACGTGTTCGGAACGGCGCCGCGCGAGCTGACCCGGGCGATCACCCTGCGCCAGACCGTCGAGATGGTCCGCACCACGATCGAGGTCATGGAGACCGCGATCGAGGAGGTGGCGGCCCCGGGCGACGAGCAGATCCTGCGCGAGGCGCTGCTCGTGTACGCCCGGGAGATCGCCTTCGCGACGGCCCAGGTGTACGCGCAGGCCGCCGAGGCGCGCGGGGCGTGGGACGCGCGGCTGGAGTCCCTGGTCGTCAACGCGGTGCTGTCCGGCGAGGCCGACGAGGGTGCACTCTCCCGGGCGGCGGCGCTGGGATGGAACTCCCCCGAGCACGTGTGCGTGGTGCTCGGCACCGCGCCGGAGGGGGACAGCGAGCTGACGGTGGAGGCGATCCGGCGGGCGGCCCGCCACCACAAGCTGCAGGTCCTCACCGGAGTCCTCGGGGACCGGCTGGTCGTCATCGCGGGCGGCAGCGACAACCCGATGCAGGTGGCGAAGTCGCTGATCGGGCCGTTCGCGGCCGGTCCGGTCGTGGCCGGCCCGGTGGTCTCCGACCTGCTGAACGCGACGAAGTCGGCGCAGGCCGCGGCGGCCGGGCTGAAGGCCTGTACGGCATGGCAGGATGCCCCGCGTCCGGTTCTGGCGGACGATCTCCTGCCGGAACGCGCGATCGCCTCCGATCCCGCTGCCAGGGAACAACTGGTGGAGGAGATCTACAGACCGCTGGAAGAGGCCGGCTCTGCGCTGCTGGAGACGCTGAGCGTGTACCTGGAGCAGGCGAGCAGCCTCGAAGGGGCGGCGCGGATGCTGTTCGTGCACCCCAACACGGTGCGCTACCGGCTGCGACGTGTGACCGACGTCACCGGATGGTCACCCTCCGATGTCCGCTCGGCGTTCACGCTGCGAATCGCCCTGATTCTGGGGCGTCTGGCCGACGGCGATCTCCAGTCCTAGACTTTTGTCGGACATCAACAATTACCCCGACGGTTCTTCGTCCCTGTCCCCACCGGCGGCCGGGACCATCCACAAGAGAGAGTGTGAGGGTGCTCGTACTCGTCGCTCCCGGCCAAGGCGCTCAGACGCCCGGCTTCTTGACTCCCTGGCTCGACCTCCCCGGTGCCGCTGACCGCGTCGCCGCCTGGTCCGACGCCATCGGGCTGGACCTTGCCCACTACGGCACGAACGCTGACGCCGACGAAATCCGCGACACGGCCGTGGCCCAGCCCCTGCTGGTCGCCGCGGGCCTGCTGTCGGCCTCGGCGCTGCCCGATTCCCTGACCTTCGGTGCCGTCGCGGGCCACAGCGTCGGCGAGATCACCGCCGCCGCCTACGCCGGCGTGCTGTCCGAGGCCGACGCGCTGTCGTTCGTCCGGACCCGCGGTCTCGGCATGGCCGAGGCCGCCGCCGTCACCGAGACCGGCATGGCCGCGGTCCTCGGCGGTGACCGCGACGTGGTCGTCGCCCACCTGGAGAAGCTGGGTCTGACCCCGGCCAACATCAACGGCGCGGGCCAGATCGTGGCCGCCGGCACCATGGAGCAGATCGCTGCCCTGGAGGCCGACAAGCCCGAAGGCTCCATGAAGATCGTCGCCCTCAAGGTCGCGGGCGCCTTCCACACGCACCACATGGCCCCCGCGGTGGCCACGCTCGCGAAGGCCGCCGAGGCCCTCTCCCCGGCGGACCCGGTGCTGAAGTACGTCTCGAACAAGGACGGCCTTGTCGTCACCACGGGCGCCGACGTCGTCGCCCGCCTGGTCGGCCAGGTCGCGAACCCGGTCCGCTGGGACCTGTGCATGGAGACGTTCGCCGAACTGGGCGTCACGGGGATCATCGAGCTCTGCCCCGGTGGCACCCTGACGGGTCTGGCCAAGCGCGCGCTGAAGGGCGTACCGAGCGTGGCGCTGAAGACCCCGGACGATCTCGACAAGGCCGCGGCGCTCGTCGCCGAACTGACGGCCTGAGAGAAGGAGCCCACACAGCATGTCCAAGATCAAGCCGGCCAAGGGCTCCCCGTACGCCCGCATCCTCGGGGTCGGCGGCTACCGCCCGACCCGTGTGGTGCCCAACGAGGTCATCCTCGAGACCATCGACTCGTCCGACGAGTGGATCCGCTCCCGCTCGGGCATCGCGACCCGCCACTGGGCCTCGCCCCAGGAGACGGTCGCCGCGATGTCGGTGGAGGCCTCGGGCAAGGCGCTGGCCGATGCCGGTGTCGCCCCCGAGCAGATCGGTGCCGTGATCGTCTCGACGGTCTCGCACTTCAAGCAGACCCCGGCCATCGCGACCGAGATCGCGCACCGGATCGGCGCGGTCAAGCCCGCCGCCTTCGACATCTCCGCGGGCTGTGCCGGTTTCGGCTACGGTCTGACCCTGGCCAAGGGCATGGTGGTGGAAGGTTCGGCGGAGTACGTCCTCGTCATCGGCGTGGAGCGGCTCTCGGACCTGACCGACCTGGAGGACCGCGCGACGGCCTTCCTGTTCGGCGACGGTGCAGGCGCCGTGGTCGTCGGTCCCTCGGACGAGCCGGCCATCGGCCCCACGGTGTGGGGTTCGGAGGGCGACAAGTCCGACACGATCAAGCAGACCGTGCCGTGGGACGAGTTCCGCGCCAAGGACACCGCCGAGAAGTTCCCGGCCATCACGCAGGAGGGTCAGGCGGTCTTCCGCTGGGCCGTCTTCGAGATGGCCAAGGTGGCCCAGCAGGCGCTCGACGCCGCCGGGATCACCGCGGACGACCTGGACGTCTTCATCCCGCACCAGGCGAACATGCGGATCATCGACTCGATGGTGAAGACTCTGAAGCTGCCGGAGCACGTCACGGTCGCCCGTGACGTGGAGACCACCGGCAACACGTCGGCCGCCTCGATTCCGCTCGCTATGGAGCGGCTCCTGGCGACCGGAGCGGCGAAGAGCGGCGACACCGCGCTCGTCATCGGCTTCGGGGCGGGGCTCGTCTACGCCGCGACGGTCGTTACCCTCCCCTAGGACCGGGATCCACATCCCGGTCTTCCTACCCAGTTACCCAGAGAAGGAGCGCCACATGGCCGCCACGCAGGCAGAGATCGTCGAGGGTCTCGCGGAGATCGTCAACGAGATCGCGGGTATCCCGGTCGAGGACGTCCAGATCGAGAAGTCCTTCACCGACGACCTGGACGTCGACTCGCTGTCCATGGTCGAGGTCGTCGTCGCCGCCGAAGAGCGCTTCGACGTCAAGATCCCGGACGAGGACGTCAAGAACCTCAAGACGGTCGGCGACGCCGCGGACTACATCGCGAAGCACCAGGCCTGAGCCTGACGAGCGTTTGTCGCCACCTGGCGGTGGCGCCGTGACAATTCAGCACCCCCTGAGACGTGGAGAAAGAATTCCTGTGAGCCCGACCAATCGCACCGTGGTCGTCACCGGTATCGGCGCAACCACTCCGCTGGGTGGCGACAGCGCTTCGACCTGGGAAGGTCTGCTTGCCGGCCGTTCCGGCGTAACGCCCCTGGAGGGCGAGCGCTTCGCCGAACTCCCGGTACGCATCGCCGCCCGTGCCGCCGTGGACCCGAGCGAGGTACTGCCCCGGCCGCTGGCCCGCAAGCTCGACCGCTCGGCGCAGTTCGCCGTCATCGCGGCGCGCGAGGCGTGGGCCGACGCCGGCTACGCCGCCCCCGCCGGCGAGGACGAGAAGATCCGGCCCGAGCGCCTGGGCACCGTGATCGCCTCCGGTATCGGCGGCGTCACCACCCTGCTCGACCAGTACGACGTGCTGAAGGAAAAGGGTGTGCGCCGGGTCTCCCCGCACACCGTCCCCATGCTCATGCCGAACGGCCCGTCGGCCAACGTCGGCCTCGAGGTCAACGCCCAGGCGGGCGTGCACACTCCGGTCAGCGCCTGCGCCTCCGGCGCCGAGGCCATCGGCTACGCCGTCGAGATGATCCGTACCGGCCGTGCCGACGTGGTCGTCGCGGGTGGCACCGAGGCGGCGATCCACCCGCTGCCCATCGCCGCGTTCGCCAACATGATGGCGATGTCCAAGAACAACGAGAACCCCGAGCAGGCCTCCCGTCCGTACGACAAGGGCCGTGACGGCTTCGTACTGGGCGAGGGCGCGGGCGTCGTCGTCCTGGAGTCCGCCGAGCACGCCGCCGCGCGCGGTGCCCGGGTCTACTGCGAGGTGCTGGGCCAGGGTCTGTCCGCGGACAGCCACCACATCGCGCAGCCGGAGCCGACCGGTCGCGGTGTCGCGGCCGCGGTGCAGAACCTGCTCGACAACACGGGCCTCGACCCGGCCGAGCTGGTCCACCTGAACGCGCACGCCACGTCGACCCCGCAGGGTGACACGGCCGAGCTGAAGGCGCTGCGCAAGGTGCTGGGCGACGACCTCGACCACATCGCGATCTCCGCGACCAAGTCGATGACCGGTCACCTGCTGGGCGGCGCGGGCGGTATCGAGACCGTCGCGACCGTGCTGGCGCTCTACAACCGGCTGGCCCCGCCGACGATCAACGTCGACGACCTCGACGAGGACATCGACGCGGACATCGTGCGCGGCGAGCCCCGCAAGCTGCCGGCCGACGGCCCGATCTCCGCGATCAACAACTCCTTCGGCTTCGGCGGTCACAACGTCACCCTGGCGTTCCGCACCGTCTGATCCCGTACCGCACGACGAAGGGCCCCGCGCAGCAGTCGCTGTGCGGGGCCCTTCGCCTCGTAAGGGGTTCAGACGACCTGGTGGAGCCAGCGGACCGGGGCGCCCTCGCCCGCGTAGCGGAAGGGCTCCAGTTCGTCGTCCCAGGGCTTGCCGAGCAGTTTGGCGATCTCCGCCTCCAGGTCGGTCTCGCCGCGTGCGGACCGGGCGAGGGCGGCGCGCAGCCGGTCCTCCGGGATCAGGATGTCGCCGTGCATGCCGGTGACGGCGTGGAAGATGCCGAGCTCCGGGGTGGAGCTGTAGCGCTCGCCCTCGGCGGTCGGGCACGGCTCCGCGGTCACCTCGAAGCGCAGCAGGTGCCAGCCGCGCAGCGCGGAGGCGAGTTTCGAGGCGGTGCCCGCTTCGGCCTGCCAGGAGAACTCGGCTCTCCAGGTGCCCGGGGAGGCGGGCTGCCTGATCCAGTCGAGGTTCACCCGCACCCCGAGCACGCCCGCAACAGCCCATTCCACATGCGGGCAGAGCGCGCGCGGTGCGGAATGCACGTACAGAACTCCACGTGTCGTCACCGGGACCTCCAGTGGTGGACGAGGTCGGGAATAAACTCCAGAAAACGGACAGTATGTGACGTGACGTAATGTAACGGAAATTATTTGACATTGCGCTACGGGACCTGCGGCCGAAACGCCACGGGAAAAAGCTACCGTGCGCCAGGGGTCGTGGTGTGACGTACGGTCGCTCCAAGGCCCGTAAACACAGAGCTTTCACTCAGCAGGACCCCCCGAACGATGCGGGGGCGACGAGGAGGACCCCTTCCCATGCGCACCACCGCTCCGCGCCGCCGCGCGCGCCGGATCCTCGCGGGCGCGGGTGCGACGGCCGTGCTGCTGGCCGGCTCGGTGACGGGGTGCAGTCCGGGCGCGTCGCGCGGCGAGGGCGAGCGCGGGGCGCAGGCCGCTCCGCGCTGGAACACGGCGCCGACTTCGGTCGCGGCCGTGGGCGACTCCATCACGCGCGGTTTCGACGCCTGTTCGGTCCTGGCCGACTGCCCCGAGGTCTCGTGGGCCACCGGGAACGACCCCGCGGTGCGCTCCCTCGCCGCCCGGCTGCTCGGGGACGCCGGGGTGCCCGCCCGGAGCTGGAACTACGCGGTGACCGGCGCACGGATGGCGGACCTGCCGGGACAGCTGGCGGAGGCCGCCGCGCACAAGCCCGACCTGGTCACGGTCATGGTGGGCTCGAACGACGCCTGCCGGCCCACCGCTTCGTCGATGACGCCGGTGGCGGAGTTCCGGGACGGATTCGAGAAGGCCCTCGCCGGGCTCCGGACCGCGTCCCCCTCCTCCCAGGTGTACGTCTCCAGCGTGCCGGACCTCCAACGGCTGTGGGAGCAGGGCAAGGACCTGCCGATGGTGCGGCAGGTCTGGAAGCTGGGCATCTGTCAGTCGATGCTCGCCGATCCGCTGTCGGCGGCGACGGGGGCGACGGCCCGTCGCGAGCAGGTGCGGGCGCGCGTGGTCGAGTACAACGAGGTGCTGCGCGAGGTCTGCGCGAGGGACGCACTGTGCCGCTACGACGGCGGGGCGGTGTTCCAGTACCCCTTCGCGGCGGATCAGTTAAGCCGCTGGGACTGGTTCCATCCGGGCAAGGACGGGCAGGCGCGGCTGGCGGAACTGGCGCACCGCCAGGTGACGGCCGCCGAACCGCCACGTTGACGCCGCTGTGCACGGAGGGTCCGGGGGCGAGTGACAGGACTCGCCCCCGGACCGGCTTTCAAGGGTGTTTCAGGGGTGATTTCCAGCCACTTCCGATGGTTACGGTGTGTTATGCGATGTCGAGCGTGGCCGTCAGCCGGGTGTCGCCGTGCGAGTGGCTCGCCCGGACCTCGTAGGTCCCGCCGATCCGCTGCCAGCCGGAGGTCTCCTGGTCCCAGATCTCGAAGGCCCTGGCGGGCAGGGCGATCACGGCCTCGACGGTCTCACCGGGTCCCGCCGAGACGCCCGCGAAGGCCGCCAGCCAGCTCGCGGGGCGCTCCACGGGGTCGCAGACGGGGGCGAGGTAGACCTGGACGACCTCGCGGCCGGGCCGGGTACCGCTGTTGGTGAGGCGGACCCGGACCGTGTCGGCGGTGGCCTCCACGGACTCGTACGCCCAGTCGGTGTAGCCGAGGCCGTGGCCGAAGGGGAAGGCGGGGGCCACGCCGTGCTTCTCGTAGGCCCGGTAGCCGATGAAGAGGCTCTCCCCGTACTCCAGGCGCCCCTCGGTGGGGACGACTTCGGTGACGGGCGCGTCCGCGAACCGCGCGGGCCACGTGGTGGGCAGCCGCCCGCCGGGCTCCGCGTCGCCGAGGAGTACGTCGGCCAGCGCGGCCCCGCCCTCCTGCCCGGGGAACCAGGTCAGCAGCACGGCGGCGACGTCCTCGCGCCACGGGAGCTCCACCGGGGAGCCCGCGTTGACGACGACCACGGTGTTCGGGTTGACGGCGGCGACGGCGCGCACCAGGTCGTCCTGGCGGCCCGGGAGGGTGAGGTCCTGCCGGTCGAAGCCCTCGGACTCCACGCGCTCGGTGGTGGCGACGACCACGACGGCGGTGTCGGCGGCGCGGGCGGCTGCCACGGCCTCGGCGATCAGCTCGTCGGGGTCGCTCCGCGGGCCGAGGTGGAGCAGCGAGAACATGATCGCCTTGAGCGGCAGCGCCGACACGTCGGGGACCTGGTAGGTCAGCGACACCTCGACGGGCTCGCCCTCGGCGATGGTGACGCGGGCGCGCTCGCTGGGGGCGCCGAAGAAGGCCTCGAAGGGGTCGGCCTCGTTGCCCATCTCCTGGACGCCCTCCCAGAGGGTCCGCCCGTCGACCGCGAGGCTGAAGGCGCCCAGTCCGCGGGTGCCGAAGGCGTGCTCGCCGCTCTCGCGCGGGACGAACGTGCCGGAGACCTCGATGCTCGCCATGGTCTCGTACGTGGCGCCGGCGGGCAGGTCGTCGCCGATCCACTGGACCTGGCCGGTCGGCAGGCTGCCCTCGCCGATGACGGCGCCGGAGGCGTCGCGGCAGACGGCGCGGAGCTCGAAGCCCTGGTCCGCGGGGACCAGTTCGTCGGAGGGGTCGGCGCCGACGCTGAAGGTGAGGGCGCCGTCCGGAAGGGCGGCGGCGAGGCCGTCGAGCGGGGAGACGATCCGCTCGGGGAAGACCGTGGCGCTGCCGCCGCCGAGGACGCGGGCGTCGCGGGCCGCGGCGCCGCAGAGGGCGACGGTGCGGCCCCCGGAGGCGTCGAGCGGCAGGGCGGCGCTCCTGTCGGGCACGGCCTCGTTGCGCACGAGGACGAAGCCGCGGGCGGCGAGCTCGCGGGCCAGCGCCTGCCCGTCGACCGGGGCCGGGGCGGCCTCGACGACGGCGGGCGCGCCCTCCAGGGCACCGACGCGGGCGGCGAGGCGCAGGACGTTGCGCACGGCGTCGTCGACGACGGACTCGGATACCTCCCCGGCGCGGACGGCCTCGGCGAGGGCGGGCCCGTAGACGGTGGTGGGGCCGGGCATGGCCACGTCCAGGCCGCCTTCGATGTCGCCGGTGGTGGAGCGGGCGGCCATCCAGTCGGAGACGTTGTACCCGTCGAAGCCCCATTCGCCGCGCAGGACTTCGTTCACCAGGTACCGGTGCTCGGTCATCGTCGTGCCATTGACCTGGTTGTACGCGGTCATGATGCCCCACGGGTGGGCGTTCGCGACGATGGCCTCGAAAGGCGCCAGGTACAGCTCGCGCAGCGGGCGCGGGGCGATGACGGAGTCGACGGTGAACCGGTCGGTCTCGGCTTCGTTGCCGACGAAGTGCTTGACGGTGGTGCCGACCCCGCCGTCCTGGACGCCGTTCACGTAGCCGCTGCCGATGGCCCCGGTCAGGTGCGGGTCCTCGGAGTAGCACTCGAAGTGGCGGCCGCCGAGCGGGGAGCGGTGCAGGTTGACCGTGGGTGCGAGCAGGACGTGGACGCCCTTGCGGCGGGCCTCCTGGGCGAGGAGCCGGCCGGCGCGGCGGGCGAGCTCGGGGTCCCAGGCGGCGGCGAGCGCGGTCGGGGAGGGCAGGGCGATGGACGGGTCGTCGGCGGTCCAGCGCACGCCGCGGACCCCGATGGGGCCGTCGGACATGACCAGGGACTGCAGCCCGATCTCGGGGAGGGCGGGCAGCGACCACATGTCCTGCCCGGCCAGCAGCCGGGCCTTGGTGTCGAGATCGAGCTTCCCGAGCGCCACTTCGACGACGCTGGTGCGGACCTGATCGGCATCGGTCACGGCCGTGCCTCCTCGTTGGGTGCGGTGGTGCGGTGCGGTGCCCCCATCGTGGACCTGTTACCTGTTGAACGGTAGGGTTCGTAATCTTTTCGTGATATTGAGATGACGTACGGTCCTGCTGGCAGGTGTCGTACGGGAAGGGGTGCGGGGCGATGGTCAGGGCGAGGAGCGAGGAGCGCCGCGGGGAGATCGTCCGCGCGGCCGTCGAGGTGATCGCGGAGCGCGGCTACCGGGGCGCGTCCCTGGGCACGGTCGCCGAACGCGTGGGCCTGACCCAGCAGGGGCTGCTGCACTACTTCCCGACCAAGGAGGCGCTGCTGGTCGCGGTGCTGGAGGAGCGCGACCGCTGGGACACCGGCGGCGGCTCACGCGCCGCGGCCGACACCTGGCGCCTCGACCTGCTGGCCTCGCTGGTGGAGTACAACGCGATGCGCCCGGGCATCGTGCAGACCTTCTCGGCGTTGCTGGGCGAGAGCGTCACCGACGGGCACCCGGCGCGGGAGTTCTTCACCGAGCGCTACGCCCAGGTCCGCGCGGAGATGGCGGCGGTGCTGCGCGCCGAGTTCGGCGACCGGCTCCCCTCGGGCCTCACGCCGCAACAGGCGGCTCCGCTGCTGACGGCCGTCATGGACGGACTCCAGTACCAGTGGCTGCTCGCCCCCGAGTCGGTGGACATGCCCGCCGCCTTCCGCTCCTTCCTGACCCTCCTGCGGGGGCCCGCGGACTCCTAGGGAGTGCCGGGGGGCTAGGGCGGGCCGAGCAGCGGGTCGTGGACCGGGCAGGACGGCCGGCGGCGGGGCACCCGGTAGTACGCCCGGTCGCGGAGCCGGCCCGTCCAGGGCTCCGCGGTGGACGGCCGTTTGACGAGGACGTGCCGGCTGCTGCCCGCCACCAGGTACCTGCGGTACTCGTCCAGCAGTGGGTCCACCGCCCCCAGGAACCCCCGTATCTGATCCTCCACCAGGCAGAACGGGCAGTCCCGGCCGGGCGGCAGGTGGAACTGCCGGCCCTCCGGCCGGGCGTCGCTACCGAAGGCGGTGAGGACCAGCGCGCCGGTGTAGGTCACGCACACGCCCATCACCTGGGGGCCCTCGGAGCCCGCGACGTGCCCCACGAGGTCCCGGAAGCGGGCGGTGTCCGCGCGCTCGATGCGTTCGAGCGCGGTCCTGGCCGCGGCGACGGTGTTGACCACCGCGGCCACCAGGGAGACCGCGACGACGGCCGGCACCGCCCACGGCGGCCCCTCGCCCCACAGCAGCCACAGCGTTCCCACGTTCAGCACGATCATGAAGGCCACGGCCGCCCGCAGCCCCGCGCCGGACGTCCGCACGACCCGGTACGCGAGGACCAGGAAGGCACCGGTGAGGACCGGCTGGACCCAGTCGGGGGCCGTCACCGGGCCGAACCGTCACGTCGCATCGGACACCCCCGCCCGCCGAACCGTCGACCGCGCTCCGTGAGCGCGTCGTCACAGCATCCCTCCGCCCCGCCGGTACGTCGACCCCCCGGAAGAACCCGGGCGCCACCCGGCTGGCATCCTCGGCCGGATGAAGATCGCCGCAGCCCAGATGACCTGCGTCCCCGCCGACGTCCACGCCAACGTCGCGCAGACAGCCGCTCTCGCCGCCGCGGCCCGCGAACAGGGCGCCGGGCTGGTGGTGTTCCCAGAGTTCACGCTCACCGGTTACGAACTGGACGCGCTGGCCTCCGACCCCGGCCTGTGGACGGCCGCCGACGACCCGCGCCTGGACCCGCTGCGCTCCGCCGGCATCGCCACCGCCGTCAACGTCGCCCTGCCCACCGCCGGGCCGCGCCCCGCCATCGCGACGCTCGTGCACGATGCGGACGGGGCGCACGTGACGACGTACGCGAAGCAGCACCTCTTCCGGCACGAGCAGGACGTCTTCGCGCCCGGCGCGGATGACGGGCGCTTCGAACTCGGCGGGATCCGCTTCTCCTTGGGCGTCTGCTACGACAACCACTTCCCCGAACTGTCCGGCCGGGGCGCGGCCGACGGCTGCCGGGTGCACCTGGCGAGCTCCCTGTACGGGACGGGCGACGGGATCGGGGAGCGCGCCACCGTGTACCCGGGGATCGCGAAGGACCACGGCCTGTACGTCGTCCTCGCCAACCACGTCGGCCCGGCGGGCCCGTGGACCGGCTGCGGCCGCGCGGCCGTGTGGGCCCCCGGCGGCTCCCTGCTCGCCCAAGCGGACGACCGTACGCCGTCGGTGGTGACCGCCGAGGTCGGCCCCGCCGCCTGACGGGGTGCGTCAGGCGGGCTCGGGCACCCGCGTCGCCTCGCGGTCCGCCCGCGGGACGTCGAGGTCCGGGAGCTGCGGCGCGGCGGCCTTGCGGTCCGAGACCAGGGCGGGCACGACGACGGCGAGGGCCGCCACCGCGTACACGCCGGTCCAGAGGACCCAGCCGCCGGGCGGGGCCCAGTGCGCCGAGGTCGGCACCCACGAGGCCTTGTTGCCGACGGCGAACCGGCGCAGGGTCCAGTAGAACGCCGCCACGTTGGCCAGCGCCAGGCCGCCGATGGAGAGGCCGACCAGCCGCCGCCAGGGGAATCCGCGCCCGGGGACGCGCGTGGCGCAGATCAGCACGGCCATCAGCGGCAGGCCGACGGCGAAGGGCAGCAGGTAGCGGCCCTGCCACACCATGCCGATCCGCTCCGCCTCCGAGGCCTGCGCGGCCACCGGCACCATCACGATGGCCACCAGCATGCCGAGCACCGCCACCACGTCGCGCTTGTGGCCGTAGACCAGCGCCAGCGCGACGAGCGTCGCGAGCACCGCCATCCACACCAGGTACAGCAGGGCCGGGCCCGGGGTGTCCAGCCAGCCGAAGAATCCGACCATCTGCTTGATGTACCAGTCGGTGTTGCCGAGGGTGCGCTTCGCGGCCACGGCCGCGGTGAGCGAGTCGGGGATGTCTATCCGGGAACGGTCCGGGTGCCTCGCCGCCCAGTACAGCGCACCGGCCGTCGCCAGGCCCAGCAGGGCCGTCCAGAGCCACAGGGCCTTGCGGCGCAGCACGGCTCCCAGCACTCCGCGCCGCTGCGTCAGCAGCAGGCAGAAGACCACCGCTCCGCCGAACCAGATCAGTCCGAGGGGCCGGATGTTGATCAGGACCAGGCCGCCGGTGCCCAGCCTGGCCAGCCGCCGGTTCAGCAGCACCGGGTCGGGTGACAGGACGATCGACAGCAGGGCCGTCCACACCAGGATCCCGGCGGCGATCTCGCCGCCGCTGGGGTTGAGCATGCCGGACATGTAGAGCGTCATCGGCGTGGCGGCGGCGAGCACGCCGAGCATCGCCAGCGAGCGGCGCCGCCATTCGGCGGCCGTGACCACCGCGCTCGCCAGCAGGGCAGAGCAGAGCAGCGCCGACATGAAGCGCATCAGGTACAGCCCCTTGGGGCCGTCGGCGAGCAGGCTCGGCCAGCCGGTCGCCAGGTAGTACGCCGGGTGGTAGCGGCCGGCCGCCGTGGGGACCTGGACGATCTTCTCGGAGTCGCCGAGCGAGGGCGCGCAGGACGCGGGCTGGGACTGGCGCCACGCGTAGCACTCGTGCACCGTGGCCAGGTTCCCGTACCACTCCGGGAGCTGCATCCCGGCCTCGGCGAACTGCCCGTCGATTCCCGCCACCCGGTGCGGGACCATCACCAGGGGTCCGCTGATCTGGCCCCGGGCGGCGGCCGCGGCGCGGACGAAGTGCGCGTGTTCGTCGGGAGAGCCGCCGATGGGGCTGGCGGCGGACCAGGAGCCCGCGAGCGCGAAGAACAGCGCGAACGAGATCAGCCAGAGCCGCCTGGGTGTCCTCGCGGACCAGTCGGCCAGCCGCGTCAGTGCGGAGATCATCGGTTCCCCCGGGTCATCGGATGAAGCTCAGCCAGCTCTGGTCGCCGTCCTTGGAGCAGGTGCCGCCGGGCGCGTACTCCGGGCAGCTGCCGTCCCGTTCCGTGATGGTGTGCGAGACCCACGGCAGGATCCGGTACGTGTTCTCCTTGGCCGGCATGTAGCGGTCGGCCATCGAGGAGGAGACGGTGCCGAGGAGCAGGAGCAGCGCGCACAGGGCTCCGATCACCGCGCCCTCGCGACCGGGGAAGCCGGTGCCCGCCGTACCGCTCACGGTCTCGGAGCCGGCCCCGGACTCCGCCCGGCGCTCGGCCATCCGCTGCGAGACCAGGTGGACGACCAGGGCGCACAGCAGCAGCCCGCAGTAGAGGAGCTGGTTGTTCGTGCGGGTGTAGAGCTGGACGGTCTGCGTCTCGTACATGTGCGAGGCGATGTACATGCGCATCACCCACGCGCTGATGAACATCGCGGCGACGGTGACCACCATCGGCCTGCGGATGCCCAGCCAGATCGCGGCGCCGAGGCAGACGAAGGTGACGAGGGCGAACAGGCCCACCCCGCCGTACTCGCCGGGCGGCGGCCACTCGCCGACCTTGCCGGGCATGTCCGTGCGCCACATCAGGTAGTACGCCGGGTCGGTGAAGTTGTCGAACCGGAAGTTGTAGTCCTTGGTGGTCTGGCCCTCGGTCAGCATGACCGCCAGGTAGCGGCCGGCGACCACGAGGAAGGCCGCCAGGGAGGCGCCGAGGAAGGCCGCTCCCTTGAGCCGGCCGAGCCGGCCGGTCCGCCACGGGAAGTACAGCAGCGCGGCGAACAGGACACCCGCCGCGCTCCACAGGAACCAGCCCGAGTAGGTGAGGAACAGCACGCCGAGGAGCGCGCCGAACCCGGCGCCCTTGAGCAGGAGCGGCCGCCAGCCCTGCGTGCCGCTGCGGCTCAGCGACACGACCATCGCGACCAGGACCGGGACGAGCACCACGAGCACGGTCTGGCTGTACGGCTTGTACGCGTCGATCAGCGCGAAGGCCGGGGCGACGCCGAAGGCGAGGGCCCGGACCGGGCCGAGCAGCATGCGCCAGCTGAGGTAGACCAGCGGCCCGAAGGCGGCGGCGCCGAGGATCTGGAGGTCCTTGAACGCGTACGCGGTGTTGCCGCCGCGGAACCACTCGGCGTAGTGGCCGAGGGTGTGGAGGGGAGCCGGCGGGTAGACCGGCGAGCCCGAGGGGCGGCCGTTGGCCACCGCGTGGGCCCACTCCACGATGCGGCCGCTGTCGCCGTTGAGGCCGAACATCGGCCAGGGCGTCCCGTGGAGGGCGACGACCGCGCCGGCGGCGACGAAGCCGCTGGCCAGGCCCGCGAGGGCGGCGGCGGCGATCCGGGCGGCCAGGTCGAAGTGCCGGCCTCCCCGCAGCCGCATCGCCAGCGCCACCGCGGCGATGAACAGCAGTCCGACGAGCGCGAACCGCAGCTGGATCGCGGCGAGGCCGCTGACCTGCGCGATCCGGTCCAGGGGGTCGAGCTTGAAGCGGACGGCCAGCAGCGGGAGCACGAGCGCCGCGCCGAACGCGACGACGGCTTCGAGGAGCAGGAGCGTTCCGCGGGAACCGAGACCGTGCCGGACGGCGGGTATCGGGCGGGCGGGCGCGTCCGGTCCGCCCGGGGGCAGCACGGCGACCGTGCCCTCGGTACTGACTGTCACTGCTGTGTCCCTACTGCTGGTCGGTCCTCGGCCCGGCGGCCGGTCGTGGCTCGGCAAGCCGCTGCCCGGCTCCGGTCTGCTCCGCGGAGCTGCGGGCCTGGGCGGACTCAAAGGCAGTGAGAGACGGCCTCGGCACTTGCTGCCGCCATGCATACTACGGGCCCGCCGGGGGGTGGCGGAGGCCTCCGGCCGATCACGAGTCGGCTACGCGGAGTCCGGTAGCAGGTGTTTTGCACCCCACTCCCCCAGGGACTCCAGGGCCGCGTTCAGGCTCTGGCCCCGCGGGGTCAGGGAGTACTCGACGCGCGGCGGGACCTCGTCGTGGACCTCGCGGTGCACGATGCCGTCCGTCTCCAGCTCGCGCAGCTGCGCCGCGAGCACCTTCTCGGAGACGCCGGGGACGAGCCTGCGCAGTTCACCGAACCGGCGTCGCGGGCTCCGCTCCAGCTCCCACAGGAGCGAAACCTTCCATTTGCCGTCGATCACCGACATCGCCGCGGCGATCCCGCAATGATCGGCACCGGGCCTTCGTGTCGCCGCCATCGCGCACCCCTCCCCACCTGTTCGCTCACCTTGGGGTAACCACCCACTCCAAAGTGCGTACTTGAGCGCCTCACAGCCTGCCAGCAGGCTAAACGCCATGACTGACAACACGCCTCAGCACTCGCTCACCCTGCTCGGACTCGGCGACATGGGCACCGCCCTCGCCCGTACCTGGCTCGCCGCCGGCCACCGGCTCACCGTCTGGAACCGCACCGCCGCCAAGGCCGCGGCCCTGGCCGCCGAAGGGGCCCTCGTCGCCGCGAGCCCCGCGGAGGCCGTCGCCGCGAACGGGCTCGTCGTGGTCTGCCTGCTGGACGACCCCTCCGTCGGCTCCGCCCTGGACGGCATCGACCTGACCGGCAAGGACGTGGTGAACCTGACCACCGGCACCCCGGCCGAGGGCAGGGCGCGGGCCGCCTGGGCCGAGGAGCGCGGGGCCCGGTTCGTGGACGGCGGGATCATGGCCACGCCGACGATGATCGGCGCCCCCGAGGCCGGCGGGTACGTCTTCTACAGCGGCTCGCGCGCGCTCTTCGACACCCACCGGGCGACCCTGGAGATCCCGGCCGGGGCCCGTTTCGTCGGGGAGGACGCCGGTCACGCCGCCCTGCACGACGTGGCGCTGCTCAGCGCGATGTGGGGGATGTTCGCCGGCATCTCGCACGCCTACGCGCTGATCGAGGGCGAGGACATCGCCCCGAAGGACCTGGCTCCGCTGCTGTCCGAGTGGCTGGGCGCGATGGGCTTCTTCGTCGGCAACGCCGCCGAGCGGCTGACCTCGCGGGACTTCACCTCGGGCGTGGTGTCCAACCTGGCCATGCAGGTCGCGGGCACCGGCACCATGCTGCGCACCGCCGAGGAGCAGGGCGTCAGCACCGAGCTGGTCTCCCCGTACGTGAACCTGCTGCGGCGCCGGCTGGCCGCGGATCCGGCCGCCCACGGCGGGGAGGACACGGTCGGGGCTCTCCTGCTGCTGAAGCGGTAGGCGGGGTGGCGGTTACGAGTACGCGGGCGGCGGCGGTCCGAAGCCGGCCGGGGCCTCCGGTGCGGCCGGGCCGCCCGGCGCCGTCCCGGCGGAGGGCGCCTCGTCGACGGCCATGAGGTCCCGCGCCATCAGCGTGGCCCCGGCCACCGCGCCCGGCATCAGGAACACCGCGACCAGCGGCACCAGGAACGACAGCACCAGCGGCACCCCGAAGCCGAGCACCAGCATCCGCCGCGACCGCAGCAGCTCCAGCCGCTCGGCCAGGTCCACCTTGCGGCGCTGCAGGGCCACGGCGGTGAGCTCCTGGGTCAGGAAGTACCCGGAGACGCAGAACCCGAGCGCCGGGACCACGGTCTGCCCGATCACCGGGATGAAACCGAGGGCGAAGAGCAGGATCCCGTAGAGCAGCACCCGTGCGAGCACCTTCACGCTGTCCCGGGCCGAGATCCACAGCTCCCGCCAGAGCGGCAGCCCGGACTGCGGGACGTCGCCGCCCTCGCTGCGGTCGACCTGCTCCGAGAGGGACTCGTAGAAGGGCTGTCCGATCAGCAGGGTCACGGCGGTGAAGGTGATCACCGCGAGGAAGAGCCCGAGGCCGAAGACCAGCGCGGTCAGGAAGCCGCGGAAGAGCCCGAGCCACGGCCTGGACCAGTCGTCGGCGAAGGGGGTGCCCCAGGCGGTCAGGTCGTCGGCCCCGTAGCCGAGCCCGATCAGCGCGCCGGCGTAGAGGACCAGCGAAACGAGCCCGGGCAGCAGCCCGAAGCCCAGCCACCGGCCGTGCCGGAACACCCACCGCTGTCCGGCCAGCAGATACCGGAAGCCCCCCGCAAGATCACGCATGGGGCCAGTTTAAGGCTGCGGTGCACGGCGAAGGCCGCACCCCTGACGGGGTGCGGCCTTCGCTGAGCGGTGCCGGATCAGACGGCGAGCTCGACGGTGATGTTGCCGCGGGTCGCCTTGGAGTACGGGCAGACCTCGTGGGCCTTCTCGATGAGGTCCTTGGCGGTGGCGGCGTCCACGTTGGGGATCACGGCGGAGATCTTGACGATCAGGCCGAAGCCCTCGTCGTTCTTGCCGATGCCGACCTCGGCGGTGACCGTGGAGCCGGAGATGTCGGCGTTCACGTTCTTGGCGACGACACCCAGGGCGCCCTGGAAGCAGGCGCTGTAGCCGGCGGCGAACAGCTGCTCCGGGTTGGTGCCGGCGCCGCTGCCACCGAGCTCCTTCGGCGGGTTCACGACGACGTCGAGCTGGCCGTCGTTGGTGGCGACGCGACCGTCACGGCCGTTCTCGGCGGTGGCTATGGCGGTGTACGCGACGTCGGACTGCTGGATGGACATGTAAGGAAATCCTCCTGGTAATCGCCGCGACTCGCGCCCACGGTCACGACGGTGTGCAGTGAGCCTAACCGGTGAAAGAAACGATCATCTTTCCGGTGTTCTCGCCGCGCAGCATGCCGAGGAAGGCGGACGTCGCGTTCTCGACGCCCTCGACGACCGTCTCGTCGTACCGGAGCTCACCGGAACGCAGCCATCCGGCGACGTCCTGGACGAACTGCGGCTGCAGGCCGGCGTGGTCGTTGACGAGGATGCCCTGGAGCCGCAGCCGCTTGCCGATGACCTGCATCAGGTTGCGCGGGCCGGGGGCGGCCTCGGTGTCGTTGTAGCCGGCGATCGCGCCGCACAGGGTGGCCCGGCCGTTCACGTTCAGGGAGGAGATGGCGGCCTCGAGGTGGTCGCCGCCGACGTTGTCGAAGTAGACGTCGATGCCCTCGGGGGCGGCGTCCCGCAGCTGCTCGGCGACGGGGCCGTTCTTGTAGTTGAAGGCGGCGTCGAAGCCGTACTTCTCCGTGAGCAGCGTCACCTTCTCGTCCGAGCCGGCGGAGCCGATGACCCGGGAGGCGCCCTTGATCTTGGCGAACTGGCCGACGAGGCCGCCGACCGCACCGGCCGCGCCGGAGACGAAGACGGCGTCGCCCTCCTTGAAGGAGCCGACCTCGAAGAGGCCTGCGTAGGCGGTCAGGCCCGGCATGCCGAGGACGCCGAGGTAGGCGGAGAGCGGGGCGAGCGAGGCGTCCACCTTGGTGGCGAACTTCGCGTCGAGCTCCGCGTACTCGCGCCAGCCCAGGTGGTGCAGCACGTGGTCGCCGACGGCGAACCCCTCGGCGGCGGAGGCGACGACCTCACCGACGGCGCCGCCCTGCATCGGCTCGTCCAGCTGGAACGGCGGGATGTAGGACTTCACGTCGTTCATCCGGCCGCGCATGTAGGGGTCCACGGACATGTGGAGGTTGCGCACGAGGATCCGGCCGGCGGCGGGCTCGGCGGACACGGGGGCCTCGCGCAGGGCGAAGTCCTCGGCTACGGGCCAGCCCTGCGGGCGACGGACGAGGTGCCACTCGCGGCTCACGGCGGGGATCTCAGACATGGGGCGCTCCTGGTAAGAACGAATTTGCTTCACTAGGTGAAACAACCATGCGCCTGGATATTTCATGTTGTCAAGTAAATGGGTACGCTGGTTCCATGCCCAGTCGTCGCGTAGACCCAGTGACCATCGAAGTCGTCGAGCTCATCGGCGACGTCGTGGCCCGCTATCACATGGAGTACGAGCACGCGGCCGCCAGCCACCAGCTCACCGGCGCCCAGGCCAAGGTGCTGAACATGCTCTCGCTGGAGCCCATGCCGATGCGGCGCATCGCGGTGAAGCTGCGGTGCGAGCCCTCGAACGTGACCGGGATCGTCGACCGGCTGGAGACCCGCGGCCTGGTCGAGCGCCGCCCGGACCCGGCCGACCGGCGGGTCAAGCTGGCCGCCCCCACCGAGGAGGGAGTGCAGACCGCGGAGCGGCTGCGGGAGTCGCTGGACTTCGCGCGCGAACCGCTGGCCGGGCTGTCCCCGGCGGAGCGGGCGATGCTGCGGGACCTGCTCAAGCGGATGCTCGGCGGGTAGGGGGCGGGACGCCCCCTGGTCAGTCGCCCCAGCAGAGCATGCCCAGGAAGCCGCAGTCCTTGGTCGGCGTGGGCGTGGGCTTCGGCGGGACCGGGGGCGGCGGCGTCTGCGCGGTGCCGGAGACGCTCTGGGAGGGCCTGCCCGACGAACTGGGCTGTACGGATCCCCCCGGGCCGGGAGTGCCGGACGCCGGCCCCGACGTCACGGGTGCGGGGGCGCTCGGGCTCGGACCCGGCTGGGTGGCGCCCCCGGAGGGCGACCCGGACCCGGACTTCTTCGTGCCCGCGGGGGCGGCCTTCGCGGTGGCCTTCCCGGAGCCCGTGGGCGCCCCTGCCGTCGGCGCGTCCGGCAGCGGGGCGGGCTGCTGCGGGCCGTCGTCGGTCAGCACGACGGTGGCGGCCCGGTCGGTGCGCTGCCCGTCGGTGGCGATGTGGGCCACCGCCAGGGAGCCCCCGAGCGCGACCGCCAGGCCGAGCCCGATGGTCAGCACGGTCCGGCGGCGCCTGCGGTGCGTGACCCGGCGGCGCGCCCCGGGCCTGCGCTCGTTCGGGGCGGACAGCACGACCAGCGAGTCCGCGAACACGTCGGCCAGCACCGGCGGTGGCTCCGGTGCGGGCGCCGCGGGGGCGGCCTGCGCGGCGACGGGCGCGGCGGGTATCAGGTACTCGGCGGGCGTCCCGCATCCGGCGCACGCCAGTGCGCCGTTGAGGTGCCTCCGGCATGCGTGGCAGTAGTTCATGGCGCCCGCAGGCTACGTGGTGAGCGGCAACATCCGTATTCCGAGAACGTAAGGATCCTGTGTGGAATCGTTCCTTCCATGACTTCCTTCGGTCCCGCCGTCTTCCAGTTGGTGCTGTTGCGGCGGATGTCGGATTTCCAGCCGGAACTCGCCGACGAGGCCCGCCGCCGGCTCGGCGCCTCGCTCGCGGACCAGCGGGAGGCCAACAAGCGCTGGCAGGCGATGGTCAGGTCGCCCCGCTCCCGCGGCGCCCTGGCCCGGTACCGCTCGGTGCTCGGCCCGCCGGAATCCGCCGAGCGCCGCACGATCGGCGATCTGGAGTGCGAGGCCCTGCTGTGGCCGCTGCCGCTCTGGCCGGACCTGCGCTTCGAGGTGCTCGCCGCGCCGGACGGGGCGGTGTGGAACGAGTGGCTGGTGCGCGCCCCGGGCGCGCGGGGACCCGTACTGGAGTCGGCGGACGACCTGCGGCCCTGGTCGGCGACGGTGGACGAGGTGGCACGGGCCTTCGCCCCGGTCCGGCCGATGGAGGGCACCGCCCCCACCCGCTGGCGCCTCGCCTTCGCCGCACGGGGCAGGCCGTGCGTGGCGGAGTTCACCTACGGCCTGCTCCAGCGGGTCGCGGTGGACGGCACCCGGGAACCGGACGGGTCCTAGGAGGCGAGGAAGGCGCGGACGCCCGCCCAGGTGCCGTCGTCGCCGAGCAGGTCGTTGTGCTTGAGGCAGCCGACCGGGGTGTTGGCGGCTCCGGTCAGCGGGACGCTGCCGTCCGGGTTGACCACCTCGTCGCAGGGGGACCAGAAGGTCGCGTACTTCACGGCGCCCGGGGTCTCGTCCCCGCCGTTCAGGTTCTTCACCACGTACGACCCGGGGGTCATGTCCCGGCAGGCCTGGTCCCACAGGGCGCAGGCCCACGCGGTGGAGGTGCCCCGGTTGGGGCCGGCGAGCGACACCCAGTGGTCCACGGCGGCCGTGCCGCCGCCGAACTTCACGTACCAGCGGCTCACGAGCGAGCCGAAGGAGTGCGCGACGACGTCGACGCGGGCGGCTCCGGTGTCCCGGCGGACCTGGTCGACGTAGGCGCCGAGCCGCCCGGCGAGGACCTCGTTGACGGACTGGTGGGTGTCGTAGCCCCAGGAGAAGAGCTCGGAGTCGGCGTACCCGGCGGCCCGCAGGTCCCCGCGCAGGGCTCCCCAGACGCCCGGATCGGCGTTGTAGCCGTGCACAAAGATCACCGGATTGCGCGATGACGCCTGGTCAGAGGCAGCCGCCGGGACCCGGTCGGCGGCATGGGCCGAGAGCGGCGCCGCCAGCGCCAGGCAGAGCGTCAGGAGCACCAGCAATCTCTGTCGGGCCGTCAGCATCGCGTCCCCCTTACCTTGTTACGCGCGAGTAGCGCGTGTAGTCCGCGCATGGTGCTGCCTGTCGGTACAGAAATCCACCCCCATGCACGCGCGCCGCACCCCCGGCCGGAGCAGCCCAACGGGCGGTTAGAGCCAAAAGTCCGAGATGATATGAAAAGTGACCGGCATTTCCGCCGGTCCTCTTGCGTCAGCGCTCTCGGGAGGATCTGCCGTGACCGTCAGTCTTGAGCAGTTGCGCCGCTGCCACGTCGCCGTCGACCTGGGAGCGGCAAGGACCCGCGTGTACGTCAAGGGCGCCGGCCTCGTGGTCGACGAGCCCAGCGTCGCCGCGGTCAACACGCGCACCGGCGCACTCATCGCCGTCGGAACCTTCGCCGAGCGGATGACCGGCCGCACGCCCGACTACATCCGGGTCGTACGCCCCGTCTCCGGCGGCACCGTCGTCGACATCGAGATGGCCCAGCGGATGCTGCGTCACCTCCTCGGCGAGAAGCTGCGGCGCGCCCTGCGCCGCAAGCCCCGGCTGCGGGCCGCCGCCTGCACCCCGCACGACGCGGACCCGCTGGCCCAGCGGGCGACCGTGGAGACCCTCGTCGGGCTCGGCGCCCGCCGCGTCGAACTGGTCGACACCCTGATCGCCGCGGCCGTCGGCTGCGGACTGCCCGTGGAGCAGCCGACCGCGACGATGATCATGGTGTGCGGGGCCGCGGCCACCCAGGTCGCCGTCCTCTCCCTCGGCTCGATCGTCACCGCCGAACGGATCCCGGTCGGCGGCGAGGCCATCGACCACGCGGTCGTCCAGCACCTGCGGCACGCGCACGAGCTGATGCTGCCCAGCCAGGCCGTCCGGCCGCTCCAACTGGCCCTGCACGGCAACGGCATCACCGCCGAGGGGCCGGCCTCCACCCTGATCCACGGCCGCGACGTGGCCACCGGACTGGCACGTTCCGTCCACGTCGACACCGCCGCCGTACGGGACGCCATCCACACCCCGCTGACCGCCGTCCTCGACGGCATCGGCAAGGTGCTGCGGGACTGCCCGCCGGACCTGGTCGCGGACCTGACGGACCGGGGGATCATGATGGTGGGCGGCAGCGCCCTGCTGCCGGGCCTGGACCAGATGCTGCGGGACGCCACCGGGATGCCCGTCGCCATCGCGGAACGGCCGGACGTGTGCGCCGTACTCGGTCTCGGCGCGATGCTCGAAGGGAAGATCGCCCCCATGGTTCTCAACCCGCTGGCCGAATGACGGACTCCGGGCAGGAGCCCGAGGAAGGTCCCGGCGGGAGGCCGGGACGGGAGCAGCCCGGCGAGGAGTTCGGCGCGGGGTTCGACGAGGAGGGGGCGAGCCTCCCGGTGCTGCTGGAGGCCGTCCTCAGCGTCGGCTCCGATCTGGAACTGCACGCCACCCTCCAGCACATCGTGGACTCGGCGACCGAGCTGTGCTCGGCGCGGTACGGCGCGCTCGGGGTCGTCGACCCCGAGCGCGCCCGGCTGACCGAGCTGTTCACGGCCGGTCTGACCGAGGCGGAGCGGGCGGCGATCCCCCGCCTCCCGGACGGGCGCTCCGGGCTGCTCGGAGTCCTCATCAGCGACCCGCGCCCGCTCGTGCTGGACGACCTCGCCCAGGATCCGCGGGCGGCCGGCTTCCCGCCGGGGCACCCGCCCATGCACAGCTTCCTGGGCGTCCCGATCCGGGTGCACACGGAGATCTTCGGCAACCTCTACCTCACCGAGAAGCGCGGCGGCGGCCCGTTCACGGACGAGGACCTCGCCCTCCTGCGGGTGCTGGCCTCGCAGGCGGGCATAGCGATCGGCAACGCCAGGCTGTACGAGACCGCGCGCCGCCGCGAGCGCTGGATCGACGGCGTCGCCGCCTCCACCCACGGGGACCCCGGTGACCTGGTCGGCACCGCGATCGCCCCCGGCAGCCCGGTCCTCACGAAACTCCTCGGCGGCGAGCCGGTCTTCATAGAGGACTCGGCGACGGACCCTCGGATGACCACGCACGTGCGGGAACGTTTCGGCCCGAGCATGATGCTCCCCCTCCAGAGCGGCGGCCAGCTCATCGGCACCCTGGCCCTGCCGCGCGCCCGGGGCGGCCCCCCGTACGACGCGGTGGACCGGCTGCTCGCCTCGCAGTTCGCCTCCCAGGCCGCACTGGCCCTCGTCCTCGCGGACGCCCAGCACGACCGGGAGCAGCTCGCCGTGTACGAGGACCGCGACCGGATCGCGCGCGACCTGCACGACCTGGTGGTCCAGCGGCTCTTCGCCACCGAGATGATGCTGGAGAGCACCCGGCGGCGCGCCGCGAACGCCCCGTCCGGAGACACGGTCGGCGACGCACTCGGCCACGCCGTCGACGAACTGGACTCCACCATCCAGGAGGTCCGCACGGCCATCTTCGCCCTCCAGCAGCCGCCGACCGAAGCCCCGACCACCTTCCGGGGCCGGGTCCTGCGCGAGACGGGCGGGGCGGCCGTCCTGCTCGGCTTCCAGCCGTCGGTGCACTTCGCGGGCGCGGTGGACGCCCTGCTGCCGGATCCGGTCGCGGCCGACCTCCTGGCCGCCCTGCGCACCGCCCTGGCCACGGCTCACCGGCGCAGCGGGGTCACCTCCATCGAGGTGGTGGTGGACGCGACCGCGTCCCGGGTGCGCCTGACGGTGGCGGACGACGGCCGTACGGAGTCGGGCACGCCGGGCGCGCCGGTGACGTGGGAGTCGGCGCTGTAGGAAGCCGGGCGGGGCCTACGGCTGGCCGGTGCGCTTCGCGGCGCGGAGGGCGAGCCGGGTGTTGGACTGGGCCACGCCCGCCTCGCGTTTCAGCTGGCGGAGCAGCCCGTCGAGGGCGGCCGGGTCGGCGGCCCGGGCACGTACGAGGTAGTCGTGCTCGCCGGTCACGTGCACGGCCTCGGTGATCCCGGGGAGCTTGGCGACCTGCCGCTCGAACTCCTCGTTGGTCGTGTCCTGGCGCAGGGTGACGTCGATGAAGACGACGAGCCCGCCGGCGGTGTCGGCCGCAGGATCCACCACGACGGTGAACCCGCGGATCACCCCCTCCCGGCGCATCCTCCGCACCCGGTCGGCGGTGGCGTTGGCGCTGAGGCCGACGCGGACGCCGAGGTCCCGGTACGAGATCCGCGCATCCTGCTGCAGGATGCCGAGGATTTCCCTGTCGAGGCGGTCCATACCGCGATTCTCGCAGCCGGGCCCGATATTCGTGCGCATCCCTCGGGGTCGGCGGCCGACCCTCGCCGTATGAGCGAACTGATGACACCGGCCCTGGCGGGCGCGGTCGCGGGCCTGGGCGTGGCGATGCCGATGGGGGCGATGAGCGTACTGCTGCTCCAGGAGGCCGTGCGGCACCGCCGCACGGCGGTGGCCGCGGCCGCGGGCATCGCGGCGGTCGACCTCGGCTACGCGGCCCTCGCCACCGCCGTCGGCCCCTGGGCGGCCTCCCACATCTCCCCGGTGGAAGCCTGGGTCCGCCTGGCCTCGGCCGCCGTCCTCCTCGCCATCGCGGCCCACGGCCTCTCGTCTTCCACCCGGCCGACCGATCCAGCCCCGCCGGCGCGTGAGGCGCGGGGCCCGGGGCGGAGCCCCGATCCCTCAGCCCCGCCGGCGCTCGAGGCGCGGGGTCCGGGGCGGAGCCCCGGCAGCGGCGGCGCGGCGGCCGGCACGGGTACCCGCACCGGTACGCGCCCCGCGGCAAGGGCGTTCGCGCGCTACGTCGGCCTCACCGCCCTCAACCCCACCACGGCCCTCTACTTCGCAGCCCTCACCACCGCCCAGGGCGCGACCCTCGGCACCGGCCCGGCCGGAGCCGCCTTCCTCCTCGGCGTCGGCGCGGCCTCGCTCCTCTGGCAGCAGGCCCTCGTCGTGCTCGGCTCGCTCGCCGGCACCCGCATCTCCGACACCGCCCGCGCCTGGACCTTCCGCCTCGGCTACGGCCTGGTCGCCGCCTACGCCCTGAAGATCGCCTTCCCCCTCCCGTCCCTCGGGTGAAGGCGATCAGGAGGAGCCGGTCGGGACACCTGGTCCAGCTCGCGGTCCAGTGCCGCGTCAGCCCCTGGCGCCCCGTCATGGTGGTGCTGGGCACCGCCACCACGGCCGTCAGCCTCGACCTGCTCCCGCTCGGCGCACTCTTCTTCGCCGCGGCCCTCTTCCCCCCGACCCGCCCCCTGGACA
>NZ_JARAYQ010000130.1:0-22971 GCF_033794505.1 Streptomyces sp. MB09-01
GCCGTCCACCGGCCCGCCCACCGAGCCGCGCACCGGCCCGCCCACCGAACCGTCCGCCGGCACCTCCGGCCCCAGGGTCACCCCCGGCGTCACGATCAGCCGGTCCGGTCCCAGCAGCCGGCGCAGCGGCCCGGCCTCCCGCGGCGAGGCGATGACCCCGTCGCAGCCCGCGCCCACCGCCAGCCGGGCCAGCCGCAGCACCTGCTCCTCGACGTCCGCCTCGATGCCGATGTCGGCGAGGTCGCCGGCGGTCATGCTGGTGACCACGGTCAGCGCGAGCACCCTCAGCCGCGGGAACTCCCGCGCCGCCTCGACCGCCGCGGCCATGATCCCCGTACCGCCCATGCCGTGCACCGTCACCATGGACGCGCCCAGCGCGCCCGCGGCCCGGACGGCGCCGGCGACGGATTTCGGGATCTCGAAGAGCTTCAGGTCGAGGAAGACCTCGTGGCCGCGCTCGGCCAGGTCCCGTGCGAGCCCGGGGCCCGCGGCGGTCAGCAGCTCCAGGCCGATCTTGTAGGAGCCGCAGGCGTCGCCGAGGCGGTCGACGAGCTCCTCGGCGGCCCGGCGGCCGTCGAAGTCGAGGGCGACGATGACCTCGCGGCCGGCGAAGGGGGAGTCCGTGTTCACGCCGTCATTGTCGGGGTCACGGCCCGGCCGTGATCCGGCAGGCCTCCGCGAAGCCCTGGCTGGTCAGGCCGAAGGCGCTGTTGACGCGCGAGCGCCAGTTCTCCAGGGCGACCATCGCGGTGAGCTCGACGAACGCCGCCTCGCCGAGCCGGGCGATCAGTTCCTCGGCCAGCTCGTCCGTGACCGCCGGCTCGGTCTCGGTCATCGCCTCGGCGTACTCCATGACCAGCAGTTCCAGGTCGGTGAACACCTCGCGGGCCTCCCGCCACCGCGGCACCCGCTCGATCTTCTCGGCCGGCACGCCCAGCTCGTGGCCCTCCCAGTAACCGAAGTCCATGCACCACGAGCAGTTGATGCGGGCCGCCGCCGCCATCACGGCGAGGTGCTTGAGACCGGCGTCGAGCGCGTTCCACTTCGCCGCCTGCTGTTCCAGGCGGACGTACGAGAACAGCACGCGCGAATTGTGCCCGTAGGCCTGGCCGGGGTCGAGCACCTTGCCGTACGTACGGCGCGAGTACCAGGAGCCGATGCGCATGAGGAGGGTGCGGGGCGGGGTGAGCGAGATACGCGGCATGACAGTCATCTCCCGGGCAGGGGCGGTCTTGTTTCCGCCTTCACCAAGGAGGACCGGACAGCCGCGCCGCATGTGACAGCCGCTGCGCGCCCCTCCTCGCCGAGCGCGAGCCGGCGTCGCCGTCGAGGCGGGCCACCGTGAGCACCGGCGCCCGGCCCGCCGCAGGCGGCGCCACCGACAACGCTGCCGCGAAGCCTGCGGCAGGGTGGACTACGGCAGCTCGATGCCCAGGTCCCAGCCGTCGTGCGCGTGCGTGCACAGGCAGGCGCGGGACTCCGTCGGCGGCAGGGCCGCCACCGCGTCGAAGAGGACCTCGCGCAGTCGGCCGACGTTCTCGCCGAACACCTTCAGGACCTCGGTGTGGGAGACGCCCTCGCCCGTCTCGGCGCCCGCGTCCAGGTCCGTGACCAGGGCCATCGAGGTGTAGCACAGCCCCAGCTCGCGCGCGAGGACCGCCTCGGGGTGACCGGTCATGCCGACGACCGACCAGCCCGCCGCGGCGTGCCACTGCGACTCCGCGCGCGTCGAGAAGCGGGGCCCCTCTATGACGACCATGGTTCCGCCGTCCACCGGCTCCCAGTCCCGGCCCCGGGCCGCCGCGATCGCCACCGACCGGCCCACCGGGCAGTACGGGTCGGCGAAGGTGGTGTGCACGACGTTGGGGACGGACCCGTCGGGAAGCGGCTCCCCGTCGAAGAAGGTCTGCACGCGCGACTTCGTACGGTCGACCAGCTGGTCGGGAACGAGCAGCGTGCCCGGCCCGTACTCGGCCCGCAGGCCGCCGACCGCGCACGGGCCCAGCACCTGGCGGACGCCGACCGAGCGCAGGGCCCACAGGTTGGCCCGGTAATTGATCTTGTGCGGCGGGACGGTGTGGCTGCGCCCGTGCCGGGGGAGGAAGGCCACCTGGCGGCCGGCCAGCTCACCCATGTACAGGGAGTCGCTGGGAGGCCCGTACGGGGTCTCCACCTGGATCTCGGAGACGTCCTCCAGGAAGGAGTAGAAGCCCGAGCCGCCGATGACACCGATCTCTGCGTTCACCATGCGGCCCACCCTAACCGGGCATGCCGAAGGCCCCGCTGCCCGGTCAGGGGCGGGCGGGGCCTACGGCGAAAGCGATCAGGCGGCCGACGTGGAGCTGCTGCTGCTCGACGACGTCGAGGAGGACGAAGCGGCAGGTGCGGCGGCGGTCGACGTCGTGGACGAGGACGAGCTCGAGGCCGGCTTCGAGGCAGGGGTGCTGCTCGACGAGGCGCCACGGCTGTCGTTCCGGTAGAAACCGGAGCCCTTGAAGACGATGCCGACCGCGGAGAACACCTTCTTCAGGCGTCCGTCGCAGCTCGGGCACACGGTCAGTGCGTCATCGGTGAACTTCTGCACGGCCTCAAGGCCCTCACCGCATTCGGTGCACTGGTACTGGTAGGTCGGCACGCATTTCCTCCTGGCACTCTGACTCAATGAGTGCTAACGACGCTCCATGGTGACGTATTCCGGCGGATCAGTCCACCGTCACCGGTACGCGGTGACCCATCCCACGCTCGTTCACCCGGTTACGGGCGGCCGGCGCCGAGGCGGTCACCGCCGCCGGGACGGCCGGAGCGGGGGTCCCGTCCGCCGGCCCGGACGAGTTCACGATCCGGCTCGGGGCCTTCGGGGCCAGCTGCGCACGCAGCGCCAGCAGGGTGGCCAGCGCGAGCACGGTGGCGCCCATGGGCACCAGGAAGCCGTACGAGGATCCGTGCGCGTCCGTCAGGCGGCCGGCCAGGATGACGGCGATGGCCTGGCCGAAGGCGATCGAACCGGTCAGCCAGGTGAAGGCCTCGGTCCGGGCGTTCGCGGGGACCAACTGCTCGACCATCGTGTAGCCGGTGATGAGCGCCGGGGCGATGCACAGGCCGACGACCAGGCCGAGCGCGCCCAGCAGGATCATCGAGTGGGCGGCCCACAGGACGGACGCGGCGGCGGTGAGGCCGATGTAGCCCAGGATCAGCCGGCGACGCGGGCCGATCTTCCAGGCGATGGCGCCCATCGCGATGCCGGCGATCATGTTGCCCGCGGCGAAGACGCCGTAGAGCAGGCCGTTGGCACCGGGGTTGCCGATCTCGTCGGAGAAGGCGGCGAGCGACACCTGCATGCCGCCGAAGACGGCGCCGATCCCGAGGAAGGCGAAGATCAGGACGCGCAGGCCCGGGAAGGACAGGGCGAAGGCCCGCTTCTCACCGGCGGCCGTCGGGGCGTGCGGCTTGGGCT
Source organism: Streptomyces sp. MB09-01 (assembly GCF_033794505.1). Taxonomy (NCBI): domain Bacteria; kingdom Bacillati; phylum Actinomycetota; class Actinomycetes; order Kitasatosporales; family Streptomycetaceae; genus Streptomyces; species Streptomyces sp. MB09-01. Next base: position 3,455 of record NZ_JARAYQ010000130.1, read on the forward strand.
GGGTGGCGCGACGGGCCGCGAAGAGCAGGCCGCCGAGCAGCGTCAGCGTGGCCTCGGTGACCAGGCCGGCCGCCGGGTGGACGCCGGTGCACAGGGCGGTCGCCAGGACCGGGCCGACGACGAAGGTGAACTCGTCGGTGACGGACTCGAACGCGGCGGCCGTCGGCAGCAGCGGCGAGCCCTCCAGCTTGGCGGCCCAGCGGGCCCGGACCATCGGGCCCACCTGCGGCACCGAGGCGCCGGCGGGTACGGCGGCCAGCGCCAGGGCCCAGACCGGAGCGCCCGCGAGGGCGAGCGCGGCCAGGCCGCTGACGGCGGCGGCGTGCGTGAGGACCACGGGGAGCAGGACGGCGCTCTGGCCGAAACGGTCGGTGAAGATGCCCATCACGGGGGCGGAGAGCGCCATCGAGACGCCGGTGACGGCGGCGACGATGCCGGCGCTGCCGTAGGAACCGGTCGTGTACTGGACCAGCAGCAGGATGCTGATGGTCAGCATGCCGAAGGGGAGTCGAGCTGCGAAGCCGGGGAGTACGAAGCCGAGGGCGCCGGGCGTGCGCATGAGCTGCCCGTAGCCGGGGCGGGCGGACTTGTCGGTCGTGACCGCGGATGTCACGGCCTTGCCTTTCCGCTGCCTGGTAGAGCTTCCCCGTCTGCGGACGGTGCTTCGCCTTGTGAGCGGCCGCACCCGTACATGTGGGAGCCCCGAGAGCTGTCCTCTTGCGCAGAACCGAGTGATACCTGGGCGCCCACTGCGGGAGGGTGCCACGGCCGCTTTGCGGTCGCGCCAGCTCTGCGTCAGGCAGAGTTGGTTCGATCTGTTGTGCCTTCATCGTACAGGGGAAGCCTCTACCACGCCCTGTGATTACGGTGACAAGCTGTGTCTTCACCTGTGATTAACGGAAGCTTCGCCCATGAGAGGATTGGTAATAGGGCTGAAATCGGGCAGATTACAGTGAAAATGCCGAATCGGAACGTCGCTCTAATGCGATCCGGTCCCGTTCCCCGTGCCCAGCCACCCCGCCAGCTTGCCGCCCCGCGCTACCGCCCGCAGCCGCGCCTCCGCCGCGTCCCGTACCGGGTCCGTGGCCACCACCAGCAGCTCGTCCCCGCGCCGCAGCACGGTCGAGGGCAGCGGTACGAAGCTCTTCGCCTCCCGGACCACCAGCGTGACCGAGGCTCCCGGCGGCAGCCGCAGCTCGCTCACCTCGACGCCGTGCATCCGCGAGGCCGGCGGGATCTCGAAGGAGAGCAGGTGTCCGCGCAGCTTCTCCAGCGGCGCCGACTCGATGCCGAGGTCGGCCGCGGTCTCCTCGCCCTTGCCGAGGTTCAGCTTGCGCGCCAGCCAGGGCAGGGTCGGCCCCTGCACCAGGGTGTAGACGACGACCAGCACGAAGACGATGTTGAAGACGCGGTCGCTGCCCTCGATCCCGGACACCATCGGGATGGTCGCCAGGATGATGGGCACGGCGCCGCGCAGGCCCGCCCACGACATGAGGGCCTGCTCCTGCCACGGGATCCGGAAGGGCAGCAGGCTGATGAAGACCTCCAGGGGCCGCGCCACCATCGTGAGCACCAGCCCGATGACCACGGCGGGCCAGAAGTCGTGGACCAGCTCGTGCGGGGTGACCAGCAGGCCGAGCAGCACGAACATGCCGATCTGGGCGATCCAGCCGAGCCCGTCCGCGAATCCCCGGGTGGCCGGCCAGTGCGGGAGCTTCGCGTTCCCGAGCACCATCGCGGCGAGGTACACGGCGAGGAAGCCGGAGCCGTGCGCCATCGCGCCGGCCGCGTACGCCGTGATGGCGATGGCCATGACGGCGATCGGGTAGAGGCCGGAGGCGGGCAGGGCCACGTGCCGCAGGCCGTACGCGCCCAGGAAGCCGACCGTCAGGCCGATCGCGACGCCGATCGCCAGCTCCAGCGCGATCTTGCCGAGCAGGACGTACCAGTCGTCCACCGGGCCGACGGTGGCGAAGGCCACCACCAGGATGACGACGGGTGCGTCGTTGAAACCGGACTCGGCCTCCAGGACGCCCGTGATCCGGGAGGGCAGCGGGACCTTCCGCAGCACCGAGAAGACGGCCGCCGCGTCGGTCGAGGAGACGACCGCGCCGATCAGGAGGGCCTGCCGCCATTCCAGTCCGACCAGGTAATGCGCTCCTGCCGCCGTCACGCCCACGCTGATCGCGACGCCCACCAGTGAAAGCATGATCGCCGCCGGCAGGGCCGGCTTGATCTCTTTCCACTTCGTGCCCAGACCGCCCTCGGCGAGGATCACCACGAGCGCGGCATAACCGATGACCTGGGTCAGCTCGGCATTGTCGAATACGACGTTGCCTATGCCGTCCTGGCCTATCGCGACGCCTATGCCGAGGTAGATGAGCAGGCTGGGCAGGCCGCTGCGTGACGAGACGCGCACCGCCGCGACGGCGACGAGCAGTACGAGCGAGCAGACCAGCAGAAGCTCATTGAGCGTGTGGACAGTCAGCGGGCGGCCCTCCTCAATGCGCCCGGCGGATCGATCCTCCCGGCGACAAGTTCGGCAAGTAGTTCGTTACCTTACCTAATCTTTGACGCGCCCTTTACGCGATACCCACATTGTGAAACGCCTGTTCCCCCCTGTCGTTCGGACCTCTACCCCTGGAGGATCAACGAAGCCGGTCCTGCGCCTATGGTTGCTCCCAGCACTCCCAGGACCACCCTGCCCCTCTAAGGACAGCGATGCCCGCCAACGAAACCGCTCCTCCCGCCAAGAAGAAGGGACGACGCGCCCGTCTGATCGTGCTCGTACTGGTCCTGGCGCTCTTCGCGGGCCTCGGCTACGGGGCGTACTGGGGCGTGGACAGCGTGCGCGCCTCGTTCCCCCAGACGACCGGCTCCCTCAAGGTGCCGGGCCTGACCGGGACCGTCGAGGTCAAACGCGATGACCACGGCATTCCCCAGCTCTACGCGGACAACGACGACGACCTCTTCCGCGCACAGGGCTTCGTGCACGCGCAGGACCGGTTCTGGGAGATGGACGTACGCCGCCACATGACCTCCGGGCGGCTCTCGGAGATGTTCGGTTCCGGCCAGGTCGAGACCGACGCCTTCCTGCGCACGCTCGGCTGGCGCCAGGTCGCGCAGGCCGAGTACGACACCAAGCTGTCGCCCGAGACGAAGAAGTATCTGCAGGCCTACGCCGACGGGGTCAACGCGTACCTGAAGGGGAAGTCCGGCAAGGACCTCTCCGTCGAGCACGCGGCGCTCAAGCTGAGCGACGGCTACCAGCCCGAGCAGTGGTCGCCGGTGGACTCGGTGGCCTGGCTCAAGGCGATGGCGTGGGACCTGCGCGGCAACATGCAGGACGAGATCGACCGCGCGCTGATGTCGAGCAAGCTCTCGACGGCGCAGATCGACGAGCTCTACCCGCCGTACCCCTTCGACCGGAACAAGCCGATCGTCGAGGGCGGCAAGGTCGAGGGCGGCAAGTACGCACCCCAGACCTCCGGCGCCACGGGCTCCGGGTCCGGCTCCAACGGCACCGGCTCGGGCAACGGCACCGCCCTCGGCTCCCCGGCCTCCACGGGCCCGGCCGCCACGGGAACCGGCCTCGCCGACAACGCCACCGCCCAGGGCGCGACCGTGGGCCTGCGCAACCAGCTGACCGCCCTCGCCGCCACCCTGGACAAGGTTCCCGCCATCCTCGGCCCCAACGGCAGCGGCATCGGCTCGAACTCCTGGGTCGTCTCGGGCAAGTACACGACCACCGGCAAGCCGCTGCTGGCGAACGACCCGCACCTGTCCCCGCAGCTGCCCTCGGTCTGGTACCAGATGGGCCTGCACTGCCGCACCGTCTCGGCCCAGTGCCAGTACGACGTGGCCGGCTACACCTTCTCCGGCATGCCGGGCGTGGTCATAGGCCACAACGCCGAGATCGCCTGGGGCATGACCAACCTCGGCGCCGACGTCACCGACCTCTTCCTGGAGCAGGTCAAGCCCGAGGGCTACGTCTACGACGGCAAGGTGCTCCCCTTCACCACCCGTGAAGAGGTCATCAAGGTCGCGGGCGGCGACAGCAAGAAGATCACCGTCCGCACCACCAACAACGGTCCGCTCGTCTCCGACCGCAGCGAGGAGCTCGCCACGGTCGGCACCCGCGCCCCCGTCGCCAGCTCCGCCCCCGACCGCGGCGACGGTTACGCCGTCGCCTTGCGCTGGACCGCGCTGGACCCGGGCAAGACCATGGACTCGGTCTTCAAGCTCAACCGGGCCAAGACCTTCGACGACTTCCGCAAGGCCGCGGCCGACTTCGACGTGCCCTCGCAGAACCTGATCTACGCCGACAACAAGGGCCTCACCGGCAACATCGGCTACCAGGCCCCGGGCCGCATCCCGATGCGCGGCCAGGGCGACGGCCGGATGCCCGCCCCCGGCTGGGACTCCAAGTACGCCTGGAAGGGCGGCAAGGACGGCAACGCCGGCTACATCCCGCAGAGCGAGATGCCCTGGGACTCCAACCCGTCGCGCGGCTACATCGTCACCGCCAACCAGGCCGTCGTGGAGAGCGGGACCGGCGCGGGCAAGTACCCGTACCTGCTGACCACCGACTGGGGCTACGGCGCCCGCAGCCAGCGGATCAACGACCTCATCGAGGCGAAGATCAAGGACGGCGGCAAGATCTCGACCGATGACATGCGCACCATGCAGATGGACAACAGCAGCGAGATCGCCGCGCTGCTGACCCCGATGCTGGCGAAGATCGAGGTCTCCGACCCGGGCGTGCGCGCCGCGCAGAAGCTGCTGGACGGCTGGAACTACACCCAGGAGCCCGACTCGGCGGCCGCCGCCTACTTCAACGCGGTCTGGCGCAACATCCTCAAGCTGTCCTTCGGCGACAAGATGCCCAAGGAGCTGCGGATCGAGGGCAGCTGCATGAACGTCCTCGGCAACGGCACCGGCCCCGCCGACGACCTCGCCAAGACCGTCCGCGAATGCGGCACCCGCGGCTCCGACTCGGCGCAGCCGGACGGCGGCGACCGCTGGTTCGAGGTGGTCCGCCGCTTGGTCAAGGACGAGAAGTCGCAGTGGTGGAGCTCGCCCAGGACCCTGACCCAGCCGGAGACCACCACCCGCGACGAGCTGTTCGCCCGGGCCATGAAGGACGCCCGCTGGGAGCTCACCGCCAAGCTCGGCAAGGACCAGTCCACCTGGAGCTGGGGCCGGCTGCACCAGCTGAACCTGAAGAACCAGACGATCGGCACCGAGGGCCCCGGCTTCATGCAGTGGCTCCTCAACCGCGGCCCGTGGAACCTGGGCGGTGGCGAGGCCACCGTCAACGCGACCGGCTGGAACGCCTCCAGCGGCTACGGGGTGACCTGGGTGCCGTCGATGCGCATGGTGGTCAACCTCAACGACCTCGACAAGTCCCGCTGGATCAACCTCACGGGCGCCTCGGGGCACGCGTACAACTCCCACTACACGGACCAGACGACGATGTGGGCCAAGGGCGAGCTGCTGGAGTGGCCCTTCGGCAAGGAGGCCGTCGAGAAGGCCACGGTCGACACCCTGACCCTCAAGCCGGAGGGCTCATGAGCTGAAGCGGCGCACCCCCGACGGGGTCGCCACCGCTTGCACGGGGTGGTCGTGCGGTTCCTCCGGGACCCGCGCGACCACCTCGTCGTCGTAGAGGAGCACCACCAGCGCGGGATGGGCCCCGGCGCGCTCCAGGCGCTCCAGCACGCGGTCGTACGAACCTCCGCCCCGGCCGAGCCGCATGCCGCGCCCGTCGACCGCGAGGCCGGGCAGCAGTACGGCGTCGGCCCCGGTCACCGCCTCCGGCCCGAGCGCCGGCCCGGTGGGCTCCAGCAGCCGCATCTTTCCGGGGTGGGCGGCCTCGGCGAGGCTCTGCGGGCCTTCGTACGCCGCCCAGTCGAGGTCGTTGTCGGGCAGCAGCAGGGGCAGCAGCACGCGCTTGCCGGCCGCGCGCAGGGCGTCGAGGAGTGCGCGGGTGCCGGGTTCGGTGCCGACGGAGACGTACGCCGCCACCGTGCGGGCGTCGGCCAGTTCGGGCAGTTCGAGGGCCCTGACGGCGAGGGCGGCGGCCGAGGCGCGGCAGGCTTCGGGGGACAAGGCGCGGCGCGCGGTGAGGAGTTCTCGGCGCAGGCCGGCCTTGGCGGACGCGGTGGGCGGGTTCTCGGTCACGAGGAAGTCAAATATCCTTGCGAATCGGGTCATAGGTGGATCTACCTGCTGGGATCTCGTCTGGCCTTCGGCAGGACCCACTATCGTTCGGGGCATGACTATGTTGCACCCCGTGATCAAGAAGGCCGTGATTCCGGCCGCTGGCCTCGGCACTCGCTTCCTTCCGGCGACCAAGGCGACCCCGAAGGAAATGCTCCCGGTTGTGGACAAGCCGGCCATCCAGTACGTGGTGGAGGAGGCCGTCGCGGCCGGGCTCGACGACGTACTCATGATCACTGGGCGTAACAAGCGTGCCCTGGAAGACCACTTCGACCGGAACTACGAGCTGGAGTCGGCCCTCATCGCCAAGGGCGACGACGACCGGCTGAAGAAGGTCCAGGAATCCAGCGACCTCGCGACGATGCACTACGTCCGCCAGGGCGACCCGCGGGGCCTCGGCCACGCCGTGCTCTGCGCCGAGCCGCACGTCGGCCGCGAGCCCTTCGCCGTCCTGCTCGGTGACGACCTCATCGACCCGCGCGACCCGCTGCTGCGTCAGATGGCCGACATCTACGCCCGCACCGGCGGCACCGTCATCGCGCTCATGGAGGTCGACCCGGCCAGCGTCCACCTCTACGGCTGCGCCGCCGTCGAGGCCACGGACGAGCCGGACGTGGTCCGCATCACCGGCCTCGTCGAGAAGCCGGAGCCCGAGGACGCGCCCAGCAATTTCGCGGTCATCGGACGCTACGTCCTCAACCCCGCGATCTTCGACATACTGCGGGAGACCGAGCCGGGCCGCGGCGGGGAGATCCAGCTCACCGACGCCCTGCAGAAGCTTGCCGCCGACGAGAGCGTCGGCGGTCCGGTGCACGGCGTGGTCTTCCGGGGCCGTCGCTACGACACCGGGGACCGCGGCGACTACCTGCGGGCCATCGTCCGCCTCGCGTGCGAGCGCGAGGACCTCGGCCCCGAGTTCCGCACCTGGCTTCACCGTTACGTCACGGAGGAGATGTAGCACCTTGAGCAGTTCCGCACCGCAGGACACCGGCCACCGTCTGTGGTCCGTGGACGAGCACCTCGCGGACGTCCTCGCGGCCGTCCGGCCGCTGGAGCCCATCGAGCTCCAGCTGCTGGACGCCCAGGGCTGTGTCCTGGTCGAGGACGTCACCGTGCCCGTCGCCCTCCCGCCCTTCGACAACAGCTCCATGGACGGTTACGCCGTCCGCACGGCCGACGTCCAGGGTGCGAGCGAGGAGTTCCCCGCGGTGCTGACGGTCATCGGGGACGTCGCGGCGGGCAGCGGTGAGCTGCCCACCGTGGGCCCCGGCGAGGCCGCCCGCATCATGACCGGCGCCCCGCTGCCGCCCGGCGCGGAAGCCGTCGTACCGGTCGAGTGGACCGACGGCGGCACGGGCGGGGGCGCGGCCGCCGGGATGACCCCGGCCAGCGCCGCCCCCGAGCAGGCGGGCGGCGAGGTACGGGTGCACCGCTCCGCCGAGGCGCGGGCGCACGTCCGCGCGCGCGGCAGCGACGTACAGGCCGGCGACCTGGCGCTGGCCGCCGGCACGGTCCTCGGGCCGCCGCAGATCGCCCTGCTGGCCGCCATCGGGCGCGGCACCGTCCGCGTACGGCCGCGGCCGCGCGTGGTGGTCCTGTCCACCGGCAGCGAGCTGGTCCAGCCCGGCGAGGCGCTCACCTCGGGCGCGATCTACGACTCCAACAGCTTCGCGCTCGCCGCGGCCGCCCGCGACGCCGGCGCCATCGCCTACCGGGTCGGCGCCGTCGCCGACGACGCCGACACCCTGCGCGCCACCATCGAGGACCAGCTGATCCGCGCCGACCTGCTCGTCACCACGGGCGGGGTCAGCGTCGGCGCGTACGACGTGGTCAAGGAGGCGCTCTCCTCCGTCGGCTCGGGGGAGCCCGGCTCCGAGGACGTGGAGGGCGGCGGGATCGACTTCCGCAAGCTCGCCATGCAGCCCGGCAAGCCGCAGGGCTTCGGCACGATCGGCCCGGACCACACGCCGCTGCTGGCGCTGCCCGGCAACCCGGTGTCCTCGTACGTCTCTTTCGAGCTGTTCGTGCGCCCCGCGATCCGCACCCTGATGGGCCTGCCGGAGACCGAGGTCCGGCGGCCGAGCGTTCGGGCGGTGCTGACGGCCGACAAGGCGCTCGGCTCCCCGGCCGGCCGCCGCCAGTTCCTGCGCGGCAAGTACGACGCCGAGAGCGGCACGGTCAGTCCGGTCGGCGGATCGGGCTCCCACCTGATCGCCGCGCTGGCGCACGCCGACTCGCTGATGGTCGTACCGGAGGACGTCACCTCGGTGGAGCCCGGGACCGAGCTGGAAGTGGTCCTGCTCGGCTGAAGTGGGGCCGGTGCGGGTAGCGTGTTGCACCACACAGGCCCCTCGGGGGCCCGGACGGAAGCGACGCGCAGAGTATGAGTACGCAGAGCAGGCTGACCCACATCGACGAGGCCGGCGCGGCCCGGATGGTCGACGTTTCGGAGAAGGACGTCACCACCCGGACGGCCCGGGCCAGTGGACGTGTGCTCGTCTCCCCCCGGGTGATCGAACTGCTGCGCGGCGAGGGCGTCCCCAAGGGCGATGCCCTCGCCACCGCGCGGATCGCCGGGATCATGGGAGCGAAGAAGACCCCCGACCTGATCCCCCTCTGCCACCCGCTGGCGGTCTCGGGGGTGAAGGTCGACCTGTCGGTCGCCGACGACGCCGTCGAGATCCTCGCCACCGTGAAGACGACCGACCGTACGGGCGTCGAGATGGAGGCGCTGACCGCCGTCGCGGTCGCCGGCCTCACCGTGATCGACATGGTGAAGGCGGTCGACAAGGGCGCGGTCATCACGGACGTCCGGGTGGAGGAGAAGACCGGCGGCAAGTCCGGCGACTGGGCGCGCTCGTGAACGCCCCGCGCGGCGGTGAGGTGCACAGCCACGTGGGCCACGTCCCGCAGACCCCGGAAGCCGTGTCCGCCCCCGCGCCGGCACCTGCCGCCACGGGCCGGGCGCTCGTCGTCACGGCCTCGAACCGGGCTTCGCAGGGCGTGTACGCCGACAAGGGCGGCCCGCTGCTGGCGGAGGCGCTGGAGAAGCTCGGCTTCGCGGTGGACGGCCCGCGGGTCGTCCCGGACGGCGATCCCGTCGAGCAGGCGCTGCGCGAGGGCGTGGCCGGCGGCTACGACGTCATCCTGACCACCGGCGGGACCGGCATCTCGCCGACGGACCGCACCCCTGACGCCACCGCGCGGGTGCTGGACTACGAGATTCCGGGGATCCCGCAGGCCATCCGTGCCGAAGGACTGGCCAAGGTGCCGACCGCGGCCCTGTCCCGGGGCCTGGCGGGGGTCGCCGGGCACACCCTCATCGTCAACCTCCCGGGCTCGACGGGCGGGGTACGCGACGGCCTCGCCGTCCTCTCCCGCATCCTTCCGCACGCCGTGGACCAGATCCGGGGCGGCGACCACCCCAGACCGGCGGGACCCTCCGGGAGCGAGAGCTGAACGGCCCCTCCTGGCCGGTCGTCCTGACGGACGGGGACGTGACCCTCCGGCCGATAAGACTGCGGGACCAGAAGGCCTGGCGCGAGGTCAACCGGCGCAACCGGGACTGGCTCCGGCCGTGGGAGGCGACGATTCCGCCGCCCGCGCCGTGGGGGCCGGTGATCCAGCGGCCCACGTACCGCCAGATGGTCCGCCACCTGCGGGCGGAGGCGAACGCGGGCCGGATGCTGCCCTTCGTCGTCGAGTACCAGGGCCGCCTGGTGGGCCAGCTGACGGTCGCCGGGATCACCTGGGGCTCGATGTGCGCGGCGCACGTCGGCTACTGGGTGGACCGCGAGGTGGCGGGCCGCGGCGTGATGCCGACGGCGGTCGCGCTGGCCGTGGACCACTGCTTCGGCAAGGTCGGCCTGCACCGGATCGAGGTGTGCATCCGCCCCGAGAACGGGCCGAGCCGGCGGGTCGTGGAGAAGCTGGGCCTGCGCGAGGAGGGGCTGCGGCCGCGCTATCTGCACATCGACGGCGCCTGGCGCGACCACCTCGTCTACGCGGTCACCGTGGAGGAAGTGCCGGAGGGGCTGCTGCGCCGCTGGCACCGGTCACGGCACACGCAGGCGCCGCCGAAATAGATAACCGAATATCCGTTCGAATTAATCGGGGCAGCAAGGGGTCGGAGGCCGATTCGCCCATAACCTGATCCGAAGAATCACAAAAAAAGTCCGTGATATCAGCGAGATCGCGCGACACACCGGCCCAATTGGCCGATCCCGCCGCCCGCGCCCCTCTACGGTGTGAGGTGTGAGCAGCAGCGGCCTCATCTACGCAGTCATTGTCGGGGCCTGGGCCGCCTACTTGGTGCCCATGTGGCTCCGGAGGCAGGACGAGCTGAACGAGGCCCGTCCGACGGAACGCTTCTCCACTGCCATTCGGCTGCTTTCCGGCCGGGCGGGAATGGAGCGCCGTTACGCCAAGGGGCTGCGTGAGCGCGGTGACGAGGAGGCGGGGCCCCAGCCCCACGCGGACCCGGACGCCGCGACGGAAAAGGTGAATTCCGTCGACGTCGACGCCCGGGCCGTCGTCGTGCCCCCGACCAGGTCGGAGCCGAGGCCGGCCGCCGCCGAGCGGGAGCAGCGCGCGGAGCGGGCCCGGCGCGAACAGCGCCTCCAGGTCCTCGCACGCCGCCGGCGCACCACCGCGCTCCTCTTCCTGGTCTTCACGCTCGGCGCGGTCGTCGCGGCGGTGGGCGGACTGCGCTTCCTGTGGGCCCCCGCGGTCCCCGCCCTGCTGCTGAGCACGTACATCGTGCACCTGCGGGTCCAGGAGCGACGGCGCTACGAGTTCACGATGGACCGGCGGCGCGCCGAGGCGGCCGCGCGGCAGCTGCGGGAGAACCGCCCGCACCGCCGCGACCCCGGGGAGGCGCCCCCCGCGAGCACCGAACCGGACCCTGCGCCACCGGTTTCCCCGCAGGAGGCCGGGCGCCGGGCGCTCGTCGAGCAGACCGACCACGCCGAGTGGGTGGACCAGCAGCGCGAGCGCGAACGCGGCCCCGCCCGCGGTGACAGCTGGGAGCCGGTCCCGGTCCCGCTGCCGACCTACGTGACGGCCCCGGTCGCCCCCCGCGCCACCGGCCCGGTGTCCCCGGACGCCTGGAGCGCGACCCGCTCCAGCACGGCCGAGCCGACGGAGCCCCGCCTGCGCGCACAGCCCGCGGCCCCCAAGCCGGACGCGAAGCCGCAGACCACCCCGCGCCCCCGCGGCCAGGCCGGCGGCCGCACCCCGCTGTTCGACCAGTACGAGAGCGACGACCGCCCGCGCGCCGCCAACGAGTGATCGGTGACCTGCGCGGACGCTCCGGAATACGCGTTTTGGAGCAGCCGCGCGGGGATGCTAATGTTTCACACGTCGCAAGGGCCTGTGGCGCAGTCTGGTAGCGCACCTCGTTCGCATCGAGGGGGTCTGGGGTTCAAATCCCCACAGGTCCACAGACGACAGTTCGCGAGTAGCTCTCGTGAACGTCACGAGATCCCGCCCGGTCGAAAGACCGGGCGGGATCTCGGCGTTTCCGGAGGTGTTCGCGGCGGGGCCCGCATCACCCGTGCCCACCACCGGACTTCTGGTGGGGCCGATCCGTCCCGCTCGGGAGCCCGGTCGGAGCGACCGCGTGACCGGCGACAGTTCGGCACGGCAGAGCCGTGGGCGTAGCTGCTGACAGCCCGTCCTTCCGCTTTCCGGTGTGACCGTACCGGCGGGTAAACCCCCTGCGTTCCGGCGGACACCGGCGGATAAACTCCGCCTGCCCGTAACGCCCGTGATGGTCACCGGGTGGGGCTGCTGTAACTGGGGGGTTCATGAGATTGCTGCCGATCGGCAGAAGACCGCGGGACAGACGGGGGAGAGGCGCCCGCGCGGGCGTCGTCCCGGGGGCGTTGCTGCTCGCCGTCCTGACCGCCTTCACCGGCCAGACCGGATCCGCCTTCGCGGCGGCGGTGCCGCCCGAGGCCAGCGCCTCGCCGCAGGCGGGGCCCGCCGCGCCGGCCGGGCCCAAGGCCCCGCCGAAGGCGGACCCGAAGGCCGACCACGAGGCCGCCGTGCGTGCGCTCGGGAAGAGCGACGCCGCCGAGGCCTGCCCGGCGGCCCTCGCGCCGCACACGACCGTCACCTGCACGGTCGACCCGTACAAGACCGCCTCCTTCACGCTCGCACTGCCGCAGCAGAAGGACGTGGTCCTGTACCAGGTCGTCACCCAGCGTTGGGCCAACTACAAGCTGGTGGCCCCGGACGGCTCCACGGTCACCTGTGAGAACGTCCTCGGTTCCGGCAGTGCCGGTGGGGCGCAGCGCTGCCCCACGGGCACGGCCGGAACGTACAAACTGGAGGTCACGGACTCCTACGGCGCGGAGAACGCCATCTCCGTGTCGTACGTCCCGCTGCTCTCCTCCACCGCCTGCACGGCGGTCGGCGCGGCCGACCGCAAGCTCGGCGCCCCGACGGTGTTCCACGGCTCGCCGGCCGCCGGTTCGGCGGGCGACTGCTACACGCTGGACCTGGCCGCGAACGACGTGCTGCGCAGCTACACGTCCACGTACCGGGTGGGTCAGGACGTCTATGACGCCACCGGCAAGCTGGTCTGCAGCACGGAGAGCCACCGCGGCGAGACCCTCGACTGCAAGCTCACCGGTACCGCGCCGTTCCGGATGTCGGTGCTCCAGGGCTCGGGTACCGCCGAGACCTACGACCTCACCGTGGCCCGGCTCTCCAAGCCCGAGGGCTGCGCGGTCGTGGAACCGCAGGCGTTCGGGGCCGCCCCGGACCTGAGCTCCACGGCCCGTTGCCGCACCCTGCGGGTGTCGCAGGCCGCGCACCACACGTTCGCTCCGGTTGCCTCCGGAAGCGTTCCGTACGGCGCGCTGTTCGACGCCCAGGGGACCGCGATCACCGCTTGCGGGCAGGGTGCCTGCGACCTGACCCCGGGTGACCACACCTGGGCCGTCGACCCGCGGAGCACCGACGCCGGCGCGTTCGGCATGGCGTTCCACTCCGCCAAGGAGACCCGCGGCTGCACCGCGACGCACGACAACGGCCTGGTGGCCGGTCCGGCCACCGGCACCTTCGGCGGGCCCGGGCAGCAGCTCTGCCTGACCCTGCCGACCGCCGGCGGCCAGGGCGTCTACCTGCTCAACCGGCCGCCCGCCGAGGGCACCAGCGCTGCCGTCACCGTCTACGACGCCGCCGGTGCCAAGCAGTGCGAGGAGGACGGCTACTCGTACTACGTCTGCAAGCTGACCGGCGCCGCCCCGTTCCGCGCGGTGCTGAGCGGCACGGAGTCCCAGGCCTTCGGGCTGGTGATCCACCGGACCGGCGATGCCTCGGGCTGCGCCGCCTGGCCGCAGACCGGCTTCGACGGCTCCTGGGGTGCCGAAGTCCCGCTCGGTGCGGAGGCACGGCAGCGCTGCCTGAGCCTGCCGGCCGACAAGCACTCCACGGCCGAGATGCTCGACTACACCAACGAGCAGAACAAGGTGAACGGCTCGATCCAGGTGGTCGACCCCACGGGCACCACGGTCTGCTCGACCGACGGCGGCTCGACCAGCACCTGCGCTCTCAGCGCCGGTGTGCCCTACACCGCGATGGTCGTCTTCACCGGCTGGGGAACGGACACCTACAAGGTGGTCCGGCGTGACATCTCGCCGACCGCGAAGTGTGCTGCTCCGGCCTCGACGACCGTCGGTGGCCGGTCCACCCCCTTCGACCTGACCTCCGCCCTGGACGCCCGCTGCATCCGGGTCAGCGCAGCGGCGACCGACAAGGTCTGGCTGAGTTCGCGGACCCTCGAGGACCCGCGGTACGGACCGTCGACGCTGCTGATGGCGGTCGACGCCAACGGCAAGTACGTCTGCAGGCAGTGGGGCATCTCCTGCCAGGTCACCGGCTCGACCTCGTACGTCGCGATCGTGCTCGCGTCCGGGTACAAGGACAAGCCCATCCACACCGATGTGGACACCTGGAAGGTCGCCACGGCGACCGGGTGGGCGCCGGAGTGCACCGCCAACCGGGTCTCGGTCGACGGCTTTCCGGTACGGAGCGGGGTGCTCACCGAGTCCTCCACCGCCTACTGCGCCGTGATCGACGTGAAGCCCGAGCAGGCCTTCAAGGTCGTCGGAACCACCAGCGCCACGAGCTTCTTCAAGCCCGGCCTGCACCTGTTGAGCCGCACCCATTGGGACAGCTCGTACCTCGGGTACCAGTGCGGCGGCGAGTGGGGAAGGTTCGGCGGCGGCTGCTCGACCGACAGCCACTCCGAGGCGGGTGAAGCCCTGCTGCTGATGAGTGCGGCCAGGAGCGAGACCCCGGCCGAGTACAGCATCCAGGGAATCTGCGACCGCGGGTGCACCCGCCCGCCGAACCAGTCGCCGACTTCGGTCAGCCCCGCCACCGGTGCGGCCGGGACGCAGATCCAGGCCGTCGTGCGTGGTACCGGGCTCACCCTGGGCACCAAGGTGACGCTGAAGTCCGACACCACGAACGCGACGTTCATGAAGCCCGTCTCCGTGAACGCCGCCGGAACCGAGCTGACCGTCCTGGTCGACACCAACGGGCTGGCGCCGGGCAAGTACGACGTGGTCCTCGACGGCACCGGGTACACCAGCGGCGTGCCCTCCCCGGGGTACCTCCCCAAGGCCTACACCGTGACGGCTGCGGCGACCGCGGCGAAGAGCCGGTTCGTGCCGATCACGCCCTCACGGTTCCTGGACACGCGGGACGGCACCGGTGCCGGCAAGGCGCGGGTCGGTCCCGGCGGTGTGGTCACCCTTCAGGTGGCCGGCGTGAAGGGCGTCCCGGCGACCGGGGTGACCGCGGTCGTCATGAACGTGACCGCCGTCCACCCGACCGAGGCCGGGCACGTGATGGTCTACCCGAACGGGCAGCCCAGGCCCGCGGTGTCGAACCTCAACTTCTCGGCCGGGCAGATCGTGCCCAACCTGGTGACCGTTCCCGTCGTCAACGGGAAGGTGGACCTGCGCAACAACGCCGGGTCGGTGGACCTGATCGCGGACGTCACCGGCTACTACACCGACAAGGCCGCGACCGGCTCGGCGTTCACCCCGATCAATCCGACGCGGTTCCTGGACACCCGTGACGGTACGGGGGCCCACAAGGCACGGGTCGGCCCGGGCGGCGTGGCCACGCTCCAGGTGGCCGGCGTGAAGGGGGTCCCCGCGAGCGGGGTGACCGCGGTCGTCATGAACGTGACCGCCGTCAGTCCGACCGAGGCCGGCCACGTCACCGTCTACCCGAACGGGCAGGCGGCTCCGGGGGTGTCGAACCTCAACTTCACCGCCGGGCAGGTCGTCCCGAACCTGGTGACGGTGCCGGTCGTGAACGGGAAGGTGGACCTGCGCAACAACTCGGGCTCCGTCGACCTGATCGCGGACGTCACCGGGTACTACTCGGCCACCGGGTCGACGTTCTCGGCCGGTTCGCCGGTGCGGCTGCTGGACACCCGCTACGGTCTCGGCGCCCGCGCCGGGTCCGTCGGCCAGGGCGGCATCGTCAGCCTGCAGGTCGCCGGCGTCGAGGGCGTGCCGCTGACCGGGGTCACCGCGGTGGTCCTCAACGTCACCGTCACCGGCCCGTCGCAGGACGGCCACCTGATCGTCCAGCCGCACGGGGTGCCGCGTCCCAACGTGTCGAACCTCAACTTCACGGCCGGACAGACGGTCTCCAACCTGGTGGTGGTCCCGGTCGTGGACGGCCGGGTGACCTTCTACAACAACACCGGTTCCGCCGATGTGATCGCCGACCTGAACGGCTACTTCACCTCCTGACGGACCCGCGCAGCGACGAGGGGCCCGTCCGATCCCACGATCGGGCGGGCCCCTCTGCGCGTCCGGATCAGTTCACCGAGTCGAGCCGGGCGCGCTGTTCCGGGGTGAGGTCGAGGTCCACCGCGCCCAGGTTCTCCTCCAGTTGGGCCACCGTGGAGGCGCCGATCAGGGGGAGGACCGGGATGTCGCCGCCCATCAGCCAGGACAGCACGACCTGGTTGACGGTGGCGCCCGTCTCGGCGGCCACCTCGCGGACCGCGCGGAGGCGGGGGCCGGTGCCGGCGTGGTCGAAGCCCGGGCCCAGCGGCTTGTCGGTGCGGACGTAGGCGCCGGCGATCAGCGGGGAGTACGAGACCTGGGTGAGGGACGGGTTGTCCCGCAGGTAGCTGAGCAGGTCGCCGCTGACCAGACCCTGGTTGCCGTCGGGGGAGCGCAGGCTTGGGACGTCGGTGCGCTGGCGCAGGTAGCTGTGGTGGTGCTGGAGCACCTCGTAGCCCGGTACGCCGGCCGCCGCGGCCAGCGTACGGGCGCGTTCCACGCGCCAGGCCCAGTGGTTGCTGGCCCCCAGCAGACCCGCCGTGCCGTCCGCGACGACCTCGGCGAAGCCCCGGACGGTCTCCTCCAGCGGGGTGTTCTCGTCCATGATGTGCGCGTACAGCAGGTGGATCCGCTCGATGCCGAGCCGCTCCCGGCTGCGCTCCGCCGACTCCCGGATGACCTTGGCGGACAGGCCCTCCACGTCGAGGCTGAAGCCGCTGGTGGGCCGGTTGGGGCGGGCGCCGAGCTTGGTGGCGACGGTGATTTCGTCACCGATGCCGCGGCTGCGCAGCCAGCGGCCGATCAGCTCCTCGCTCTCGCCGCCCCGGGTGCCGTTGACCCAGAACGCGTAGTTGTTGGAGGTGTCGATGAAGGTGCCGCCCGCTTCGACGAAACGGTCGAGGATCGCGTACGCGGTGGCCTCTTCGACGGTGGTGCCGAAGGTCATCGTGCCGAGGCTCAGCACGCTCACTTCGCGGCGGGTCCCGGCAGCGGTGCCGATGACACGGTATTTCACGGTGATGCCTTTCGGATCAGGGCGCTGAACGACCCCGTGTGTGCACGGCCCGGGGCCGCCGGGACAAGCCGCGGCGGCGCGAAGGAGGGGCGCGTGCGAGGACAACGTGATGACGGGGACCGGAGTGCGGCCCGTCGTGGCGCGTGACGGGGAACCAGCCGGTCTGCGCGGTGCCACGGCGGGGGAGGCCGGGCACGGAGGGCGTTGCCCGCACAACGTACATGACGGTCCGCGGACAACGAAGCGCCCCTCCTCACGGGCCCGTTGACGGCCGCTCGTCGAGGAAGCCGCTCCGGGCGATCAGGTACGCGAGCTGCGCGCGGCTGCGGCTGCCGAACAGTTCGGCCGCCCAGCGCATGTGGTTGGAGACGCTGCGCGGGCTCATGCCGAGCCGCGCGGCGATCGCCTCGTCGGTGTGGCCGTTGACCATGTGGCGCAGGATCGTGCGGCGGACGTCGTCGGTGAGCTCCGCCGGCAGCCTGCCGCCGGGGGCGTCCCGCAGCGGCGCGGCGCGCTGCCAGGTGTGGTCGAAGATGCCGGCGAGGTAGCGGACGACTCCGGGATGCTCGATGGCCAGGGCGACCTGGCTGCGCTCCGCGCCCGGGTCGGGGACGAAGGCGATCCTGCGGTCGCAGATGATCAGCCGGTCGAACACCTCGTCCAGGGTGCGGACCTCGCCGCCCGCCAGCGAGATCTGCTCCACGTAGGCCAGGGTCGGCTGGTGGGAGCGGACGGTGTGCTCGTAGACGGTGCGCTGGCGGACCCCGCGGCCGAGCGCGGCGAGGTCGCTGGGGAGCGCCTCGCGGAGCGTCTCCTCCGGGCGTCCGCCGCCCGGTTGGGCGGTCAGCAGTTCGTCCTGGCAGGACCGGACGGCCGCGGCGAGGGTGGCGGTGATGGTGCCCGGACCCCGCACCGTGCGGACCGGATGGGCGTCCGTGCGGTCGTAGCTGTCCAGATAGACCTCCTGCGCCCGGGAGATCGAGGTGCGGACGGCCTCGAGGGCGTTCCTCTTCTCCTCGATGGCCCGTTCCAGGCGGTCCACGCGGGCGCCGGCGGCGAGCCGGGGCGGGACGGGGGCGAGGGAGCCGTCGGGCAGCCGCCGGACGAGCCCCAGGTCGAGCAGGCACGGAGGGCAGTCACCGGAGGGGTCCCGCTCGCGCAGGAGGTCCGCGTAGTACCGGAGACCGTCCGGGCAGATCTCGCCACCACCGACCTCGCCGGCCCCACCCGCTCCGCCGGCCCCGCTGGGGGCGTCCGTGTCCCTCGTGTCCGTGTCCCTGCACATATGTCCACCCTGCTGGTTTGCGCAATGCGCGATCATCCTGGCTGCTCCCCGCTGACTACGGGAACGCCTGGCGCGAGCATGAATTCCGCGGGTGAACCACATCGGGACCATAGGTCGGGAAGGTGGGAAATGATGGGTTCATGGGGATCGGTGACGAACGGGACAGTGGGACGGCGCAAGCCTGGGCGGCGCTCGGAGGAGCACCGGAACTCGTCCGCCGAGTCCGCTTCGCCGGAGCCGGGGACCTCGAAGAAGGCCCGCTGCCGGTGCGGGAGTTGGCGCGAGCCACTGTAAGCGTCTGCGGACTGGCGGCGGGAGAGCTCGCCGCGGTACGGGGCGGAGGCGCGACGGGGGACGCGTCTCCCCTCGTGGTGGACGAGGGTGCGGTGGCGACGGCCTTCGTCAGCGAACGGCACCTGCGCGTGGAAGGCCGCGCGCCGGTGGTCTTCGCACCGCTGTCGGGCTTCTGGCCGACAGTCGACGGATGGGTCCGTACACACGCCAACTACCCGCACCACGAAGCCGCGTTGGTACGGGCGCTGGGCCTGCCGACCGCGACACCGGAGGCGCTGCGCGCCGCGGTGGCGGGGCGGACGGCCGTGGAAGTGCAGGAACTCGCTTACGGGGAGGGCGGACTCGCCGTCGCCGTCGCGCGGGAGTACGGGGAGCGGCAGCCGCTGGTGGAGTGCGTACGCCGAACTGGCGCGCGGGGACGGAAGCTCGGCCCGGCCCCGGCAGGTCGACCCGCCACGGGGGTGCGGGTGCTGGACCTGACCCGGGTCATCGCCGGGCCCGTCGCGACGCGGACGCTCGGGCTGCTCGGGGCGGACGTACTGCGGATCGACCCACCGGGACTGCCGGAGTCGGACGACGCGTACGCCGACACCGGCTTCGGCAAGCGGTCGGCGCGGCTGGACCTGGCGGCGCCGGGGGACCGGGCGGTCTTCGAGGGACTGCTGGCCGAGGCCGACGTGGTGGTGACGGGGTACCGGCCCGGGGCTCTGCGGCGCTTCGGGCTCGACCCGGCGGATCTGCTGGAGCGGCGGCCGGGGCTGGTCGTGGCCGAGCTGTGCGCGTGGGGGTGGCGCGGGCCGTGGGCCGCGCGGCGGGGGTTCGACTCGCTGGTGCAGGCCGGGTACGGGATCGCTGCGCGCTGTGCGGGGGACGGGGG
>NZ_JARAYQ010000131.1:0-22949 GCF_033794505.1 Streptomyces sp. MB09-01
CAGCCTTCCGGGCTATTCGGCGCATCTGCGGGGTCTGGTGGACCTGGCGTCGGTCCGTCCGCTGAAGGTGGTGGTGGACGCGGGCAACGGCATGGGCGGTCATACGGTTCCGACCGTGTTCGAGGGTCTGCCGCTGGATCTGGTTCCGATGTACTTCGAGCTGGACGGCACGTTCCCCAACCACGAGGCCAATCCGTTGGATCCGAAGAACATCGTGGATCTGCAGGCGCGTGTGCTGGCGGAGGGCGCGGATCTGGGTATTGCGTTCGACGGTGATGCGGACCGTTGTTTCATCGTGGACGAGCGGGGCGTGGGTGTGTCCCCGTCGGCGATCACGGCGCTGGTGGCGGCGCGTGAGCTGGCCCGTAACGGTGGGGCGGGCACGGTGATCCACAATCTGATCACTTCGTGGTCGGTGCCGGAGGTGGTGCGGGAGAACGGTGGCACCCCGGTCCGTACGCGTGTCGGGCATTCCTTCATCAAGGAGGAGATGGCGAAGACGGGTGCGATCTTCGGTGGTGAGCACTCGGCGCACTACTACTTCAAGGATTTCTGGAACGCGGACACGGGCATGCTCGCGGCGCTGCACGTGCTGGCGGCTCTGGGTGGTCAGGACGGGCCGTTGTCGGCTCTGGTGGCCTCCTACGACCGGTATGCGGGTTCGGGTGAGATCAACTCGACGGTTGCGGACCAGGCGGCCCGGCTGGCGGCGGTGAAGGCGGCCTACGCGGGCGCGGAGGGCGTGGCGGTGGACGAGCTCGACGGTCTGACGGTGACGGGCGGCGACTGGTGGTTCAACGTGCGTGCCTCCAACACCGAGCCCCTGCTCCGCCTGAACGTGGAGGCCCGTGACGAGGCCACCCTGGCGAAGGTCCGCGACGAGGTCCTGGCCCTCATCCGCGCCTGATCGCATTCCGGCCCAGCCCGACTGCGCTCCGCGCAGCCAGGGCTGGGCCGGCGCCCCATCAGTGCTGCCAGCCTTTCGCCGTCACATCCAGCCCTTGCCCGGCACACTCCAACGGTGGCAGCGAAATCCAGCCTCGCCGGCGTTTGTGTGGGGGTCCCCCCGGACGAAATGGGGGAGGGCCCGGGCGGAGCCCGGTGTCCGACGGAGCCGGGTTCCCCACGGCGGAGCCCCCGGCAGGGGTCCGGCAGGGCCCGGCTCACGCGAGCCGCGCGTACTCCCGCCGCGCGCTCACCACAGGCGGCACCCCCCTGTACGCATACGCGGCTGACATCAAGGTCATGTGGTGGTGCCACCCGGGGAAGGACCGGCCCTCGAAGTCGAGCAGGCCGAACTCGTCCGCCAGCGTGTCGAGCGTCGCCGTGGCCCGGGCCGACTGCCGGGCCAGGTGGAGCAGGTCGTCCATCCGGTGCCGGCTCATGTTGGTGAGCCAGACAGGGCCGCCGCCCCGCTGCCCGGGTCCGGGTCGCCGTTCGCCGAACAGCCGGTACGTCTGGTGCACCCCCGGGGCACCTGCAGCCCCCGTTTCCCCTTCCGGTACACGGACCAGGGCCGAGTGGATGCGCAGCCGCTGCGGGCCCGCGCCGGGTCTGGTGAGCAGCGCGGTGTACGGGTGGCTTGTGTTCCCCAGGCGGGCCAAGTCGCCCGCAGTGGAGTCGCGTCCGGGCGTCCGGGCCGGGTCGCTGCCGTGGACCGTACCGGCGGCGCGGACGCCGAGGGTCGGGGGGACGGACACGAGGAAGTCGTGGCCCCGGCGGCCGAGCATGCCGATCACCGCGGCGGCGCTGCCGAGGCGGCTGATGTCCGCCACCAGGGGGACGCGTGCCGAGGAGGTGCGGGCGGCGACCCCGTCGGCGAGCTCCACCACGAGGGACTCGGGGCTCTGGTGTGCGGCCTCGGGGGAGATGCGTGCCCGGCGGCGCAGGACGGGATCCGCCGTCCAGGTCTCGGGAAGCACCAGCCGCCAGTCGACCGGCACGCTGACGCCGTCCAGCGACAGGAACAGGCCGAAGCCGAACTGGCAGTTGACCATGCGTCCGGCGGCCGGATCGAAGCGGCGGTGCACGCCGACCGAGTGCTCGCCGCGTTTGGGGAAGCACACCTGCCCGATCGTCCAGGCACGCACCGTGTGTCGTTCCTCCGCCCAGCGCAGCAGTTCGGCGCGGGCCGGCTCCCAGTCCCAGGGGCTCGCGTTGATGAACTGCTGCAGGGACTGGGAGGCGGTGGGCGATGCGGTGACGGACGCCGCGAGCCTGCGTACGGACTTCTTGCCCGGGGTCGTCAGCAGTCCCTGCAGGTAGACCCGGGCCCAACGGCGCTGGTCGGCGCGCGGTAAGTGGCCGAAGAGGCGTTCCGTGAACTCGGCGAGGTCGGTGTCACCGGCAACCAGGGCCCGGGTCCTCGTCTGTGCCGTCATCTGTCTCCCCCTTCACTACGGACGCCGGCGTGCGTCGTCGATGAGGTAAGAATACAGAACGTTCGTTTTTTTTCTAGCGAACGCATGGCGTCCACGGTGCGACTTCGGCAGGTTGGTGAGCGGGTCCGGCGGCGCCCGTCGCGGCGCGGTCACCGAGCGGCGGGACAGGGGTGCTTCTTCGTCAAGTCGCCGTTGTGCCGGGTCGGCGCCGGGGTGACGCTGGAGGTCGCCCGTCTCCGTGAAGGAGGCATGGGCGAGTCAGGAACGACCTGGATGGCAGTGATAGTGCAGTGGTAAAGCAAGAGCGCGCCGTGCGCACCCGTAATCATCTGATCTCGGTGGCCGCCGCTGAATTCGACCGCAACGGATATGACGGGACATCGCTTTCCCGGCTGAGCCGCTCCGCCGACATATCGATCGGAGCCGTCACCTTTCATTTCTCGGCGAAGGGGGAGCTGGCGTCGGCCGTGGAGAACGCCGGGCGGAGCGCCACCCGCAGAGTGGTCGAGGGTGTGACGGCCCGCGGGGGCCCGGCGCTGGACACCCTTTCGGCGCTCGTCCTCGCCCTGGGCCGCCTCGTCGAGACGGACGTGGCCGTACGCGCTGCCGCACGGCTGACCCAGGAGCGCGTCGGTGCCGGACCCGAGTGGTGCTGCTGCTGGCTTCCCGAGGTCAGGGAGTTGCTGGAGCGGGCCGCCGCGCAAGGGCAGCTGGACCCCGAGGTCGACCCGCGCCCGGTCGCCGTGCTGACGGCCCATCTGGTGGGGGGCGTCGTCGCGCGGGCGCGCCGCGGGCGGGGCGGGCGCCCCGGCGAGGGCGCCGGCGAGCTCGGAGAGCTGTGGTGGCTCGTCCGGCGGGGCATCGCGGCGACGCCGGCGGGGCGGCCGGCGCAGGGGCCGCCGGAAGGGCCGCCGGAGGGGCCGGCCGAAACCGAAATGCCTAAGTAGGCGTAAAGGCCCCGGAATTCGGGCCGGTTCGGCGCGATGCGGTCTAGCGTCAGCGGCATGAATTCCACAGCCCCTCAGATAACCAAGGCAGTGATCCCCGCCGCGGGACTCGGTACGCGATTCCTGCCGCTGACCAAGGCCACCCCGAAGGAAATGCTTCCGGTGGTCGACAAGCCGGCCATCCAGTACGTGGTGGAGGAGGCGGTCGCGGCGGGGATGTCCGACATCCTCATGGTCACCGGACGCAACAAGCGGCCGCTCGAGGACCACTTCGACCGCAACTACGAGCTGGAGGAGGCCCTCCAGCGCCGGGGTGATCAGGACAAACTCAACAGCGTCTGCGCCTCCACCGAGCTCGCCGACATCCACTACGTCCGCCAGCGCGACCCCAAGGGGCTCGGACACGCCGTTCTGTGCGCGGCCCCGCACGTCGGCCAGGAGCCGTTCGCGGTGCTCCTGGCCGACGACCTGATCGACCCGCGCGACCCTCTGCTGGCGCGGATGGCCGAGGTGCGCGCCCGGCTCGGCGGCAGCGTGGTGGCCCTCATGGAGGTGGATCCGGACGCGATCCATCAGTACGGATGCGCCGCGGTGGAGCAGTCGGCGGGCGGTGCCGGCGTACGCATCACCGAGCTGGTGGAGAAGCCGGAGCCGGGAACCGCCCCCAGCAACCTCGCGATCATCGGCCGCTACCTCCTCGACCCCGAGATCTTCGAGGTCCTGCGGAGTACGAGCCCCGGACGCGGCGGCGAGATCCAGCTGACGGACGCCCTGCGCACCCTGGTGCGCGCGGGGCGCCCCGTGCACGGGGTCGTCTTCTCCGGCCGGCGCTACGACACCGGGGACCGCGCCGAGTACCTGCGCGCGACGGTCCGGCTCGCCTGCGAGCGCGAGGATCTGGGGCCCGAATTCCTGTCCTGGCTCAGGGAGTTCGTGCGGTCCGAGCAGCTCGCAGGGGTGTGATCGACCGCCGGTGGGCGACCGGGGATCTTCCGCGGTCGCCCACCCCGCCGGACCGACGCCTTGCCAACTTGCCCAAATCTCAACGGGGTTCGGCTCCAGGATTGGTTACCGAACGGTAGTTACGTAATTTCTTCCCGGGGCCGACGAACAGCGCGGCGTCCGAAGTATCGAGTGCACGAAAGGAGGTGAACTTCATGGGCAAGCCGAACACGACGAAGACGGCGAACGCTGCGAACGCTGCGAACGCGGCGAACACCCCCGACGCCGCGTTCGAAGTGCCGGTCGGTGCGCTGCTCGCCGCGGATTCCCCCCGCACGGTCCACGTGAACGAGAGCCACGCACAGGACCTCGCGCACTCCGGGCGGGCGCTGCCGCCGCTGCTCGTGCACCGCCCGACCATGCGGATCATCGACGGGACGCACCGGTTGCGGGCCGCCGTGCTCCGCGGGCAGCACACGGTGGGAGTGACGTACTTCGACGGCAGCGCCGAGGACGCGTTCGTGCTCTCGGTCGAGGCCAACATCAGTCACGGGCTCCCCCTGACCCACGCCGAGCGGACCGCCGCGGCGATAAGGATCCTGCGGTCCCACCCGGACTGGTCCGACCGGGGCATCGCGCAGCGGACCGGGCTGGCGGCCAAGACCATCGGGGCGCTGCGCCGCCGCGAAGGGCCGGCGCCCGCGCCGCCCGGCCGCATCGGGCAGGACGGCCGCGTGCGGCCGGCCGATCCGGTCCGCGGCCGCGAGGTCGCGGCCCGGCTCCTCGCCGGCCGGCCTACGGCTTCCCTGCGGCAGATCGCACGGGAGGCGGGCATCGCGCCCTCGACCGTACGGGACGTACGCCGCCGGATCGGTGAGGGAGCGGATCCGGTGCCGGCCGTCCAGCGGCGCTCGGGCAACGGCCCGGGCCCGCCCCGGCTGCCGGACCGGCGCGGGGGGCAGCCACTGCCCTCGCTGGTCACCGGCCTCTGCAAGGACCCCCTGCTCAGGTTGAGCGAGGCGGGCAGGCTCCTGCTGCGCATGCTCGACCTCCAGGTGAGCGGGTTGCGCCAGTGGGAGCGGATCGTCGCCGCGGTACCCCCGTACCGCGCCGAGACCGCCGCCGCCGCGGCCGCCCAGTGCGCGCGCGGCTGGCAGGAGCTGTCCGAAGAACTACGGCGCCGGGCCTCGGCGCAGACCCCTGCCTGAGCCGGCTTCCCGGCCAGTACCGGCCCTCCGAGCCGAGGGCCTCCGTTGTGATGGAAAGGATGTATGGCGATGTCGGTTGTCGAGGGTGCGCGTGTTGGAGCGGGCGCGGGGGGTGGTGCTGAGGGACCGGCCCGTTTGGACGGGCGTTTGAAGTTGGTGTTGGTGGTGCTGCTGGTGGCGCAGTTCATGCTGGCGGTTGATTTCTCGATTCTGAACGTGGCTCTGCCGGTGATCGGTGACGGGCTCGGTTTCTCGTTGTCGAATCTGCAGTGGATCGCGACGTCGTTCGCGTTGTGTGCTGCGGGGTTCACGTTGTTGTTCGGGCGGGTCGCGGATCTGTTCGGGCGTCGTCGGTTGTTCCTGGTGGGTCTGGCGGTGCTGGGTCTGTCGTCGTTGGCGGGTGGTCTGGCGAACAGTCCGGAGATGCTGTTGGTGGCGCGTGTGTTCCAGGGTCTGGCCACGGCCGCGGTGACTCCGGCGGGCCTGTCGCTGCTGACGACTTCGTTCCCTGAGGGGCCGCTGCGGCAGAAGGCGCTGGGTCTGAATGGTGCGTTGATGTCGGCCGGCTTCACGACGGGCGCGATCTTGGGTGGTGTTCTCACGGATCTGCTGTCGTGGCGGTGGGCGTTCTTCATCAACGTGCCGGTGGCGCTTGCGGTGTTGTTCATCGCTCCTGTGGTGATCAAGGAGTCTCGTCCGTCGGTGCGTCCGAAGCTGGATCTTCCGGGTGCCACGGCGGTGACGTTGGGTCTGCTGGCGTTGATCTACGGGTTGACGCAGGCGGGTGAGCACGGTTGGGGTTCGGGTTCGGCGCTGGGTTGGCTGGTTGCCGGTGTGGTGCTGCTCATCGTGTTCTATGCGGTCGAGTCGAAGAGCGTGGCTCCGCTGGTGCCGGTGTCGGTGCTGAAGAAGAAGACGGTTGCGTGGGGCAATATCGCGGGGCTGATCGCGTTCCTGACGGAGACCAGCCTGGTCTTCCTGATGACCCTCTACCTTCAGGAAGTACTGGACTTCTCGCCGCTGACGGCGGGTCTGTCGTTCGGTGTGCTGGGTGTCGGCACGGTGATCGGTGGTTCGATCGCTCCTCGGGTGATCGGTGCGACGAGTACCCGCACGACGCTGATCGTCGGTGGTGTGCTGCAGGCGGTGGCGACGCTGAGTCTGATCGCTTTGGGTGAGACGTCTTCGTCGATGTGGCTGCTGTTGGTGGCGACGTTCGCGGGTGGTGTCGGCAACATGCTGGTGATCGTCGGTTTCATGGTGACGGCGACGACGGGTCTGCCGGATCACGAGCAGGGTATGGCGACGGGTCTGGCGACGATGACGCAGCAGATCGGTATCACGATGGGTACGCCGATCATGTCGGCGATCGCCGCGGCGAACACGGACATCCACGCGGGCATCACCACGGCGGTGATCGTGAACACCGCGATCGTGGTCCTCGGAACCCTCACCACCGCCCTCTTCCTCCGCAACAAGGCGGCGAAGGACCTCACCTCCGCCTGAGCCCCGCGGCTCAGGGTTCCCCCAGGAGGCGGCCCCGGCACCCCATCCCCCGCCGTGCCGGGGCCGCCTCCCCTTCTCCTCAAGGTCTCCTCTTCCCAAGGAACGTGATGGACCTCCGTATCGAAGACCGCGTGTACCTCGTCACCGGCGCGTCGTCCGGAATCGGCGCGGCGACCGTCCGCCTGCTGGCCGCCGAAGGCGCCACCGTCGTCGGCGTCGCCCGCAAGCCGTGGAACACCGAAGCCCTCGGCGAACGAGTCAGCACCGTCGCCGCCGACCTCACCGACCCCACCGCGGCCCGCCACGTGGCCGACACCGTGATCGAGCGCCACGGCCGGCTCGACGGCCTCGTCAACAACGCGGGCGCGCTGGAATCCCGTACCGGCTTCCTCGACGTGACCGACGAGCAGTGGAGGAGCACCTTCGACGTCAACTTCCACTCCGCGGTCCGCATGACCCGAGCGGCCCTGCCCGCGCTCCTGGAGACGGGAGCGGGCTCCCTCGTGCACATCGCCAGCGAGGCCGCCCGCTTCCCCGACCCGGGCATCGTCGACTACGCCGCCTCCAAGACGGCGCTGCTGTCCCTCTCCAAGTCCCTCGCCGCGGAGTTCGGCGTCCGCGGGGTGCGCTCCAACGTGGTCTCGCCGGGGCCCACCCGCACGGCGCTCTTCGACGCGCCCGGCGGCTTCGCCGAGCAGCTCGGAGAGCGGTTCGGCCTCCCGGCCGACGAGGCCGTCGAGCACTTCATCCGCGTGGTGCGCGCGCTGCCGAGCGGCCGCATCGGTACGCCCGACGACGTCGCGGGTGTCGTCGCGTACCTGCTGTCGCCCCTCGCACGCCAGGTCACCGGCGCCGAGTGGAGCGTCGACGGCGGCGCCCTGCGGCAGATCTGACCGGGCCGATGCGTGCTTCCCTCCTCGCCCTCGCCATCGGTGCCTTCGGCATCGGGACCACCGAGTTCGTCATCGTCGGCCTGCTCCCGGAGGTCGCCGACGACCTGTCCGTGTCCATCCCCTCCGCGGGCATGCTGGTCACCGGCTACGCCCTCGGCGTCGTGGTCGGCGCACCCCTGATGACCGCGGCCGGCGCCCGCCTGCCGCGCAAGACCATGCTCGTCGTGCTCATGACCATCTTCATCGCGGGCAACCTGCTCTGCGCGCTCGCCGGCGACTACACCGCCCTCATGGGCGGACGGCTGATCGCCGCCCTCACGCACGGGGCCTTCTTCGGGATCGGGTCCGTCGTCGCCGCCGACCTGGTGGCACCGGACCGGCGGGCCAGCGCCATCGCCCTGATGTTCACCGGGCTCACCCTGGCCAACGTACTCGGCGTACCGCTGGGCACCTTCCTGGGCCAGGAGTTCGGCTGGCGCTCCACCTTCTGGGCGGTCACCGGCATCGGGATCGTCGGCCTGCTGGGCCTCGTCACCCTGGTCCCGGCGCAGCCGGCGCCGGAGCGCGGGGCGCTGCGCGGCGAACTCGCGGTCTTCCGCAAGCCCCAGGTGTGGCTGGCGCTGACGACGACCGTGCTCGGCTTCGGCGGCGTCTTCGCCTCCTTCACCTATCTCGCGCCGGTGATGACGGAACTGGCCGGCTTCTCCGACGGCGCGGTGGCCTGGCTCCTCGTCCTCTTCGGCGTCGGACTCTGCGTGGGCAACGTGCTCGGCGGCCGGGCCGCCGACCGGGCCCTGATGCCCAGCCTGTACCTCATCCTGGGCGGCCTCTCCCTGGTGCTGGTGGTCTTCACCTTCACGTCGCAGGCCGCACTGCCCGCCGCGATCACCCTGGCCGCCTTCGGGGCGATCGGCTTCGCGACGGTGCCTCCGCTGCAGGCCCGCGTGATGCAGCAGGCCGCCGGGGCCCCGGCCCTCGCCTCCGCGGCGAACATCGCGGCCTTCAACCTCGGCAACGCCCTCGGGGCCTGGCTCGGCGGTCTCGCCGTCGCCCACGGCCTCGGATGGACCGCGCCGACCTGGATCGGCGCCGGTCTCGCCGCCGCCGGCCTGGGCACCGCGGCGCTCTCCGGCCGGCTCGACCGCCGACACCGCAGGGCGCGCCCGCTGCCGGCGGCAGAGCCCCCCGCCGAACCGCACCCCGTACAGCACCCGTCCGTACAGCACCCATCCGTACGGCAGCCCTCCGCTCAGCAGCACTCCGCACCTGAGCCGTCCGCACAGCACCCCTCCGCCGGTGCCGGGTACGGCACCCACTCCATCGTCGAAGAGAAGTCGAGGTAGACGCACATGAACGGTGTCGATCGCCGGACCATGCTCACCCGCAGCGCCGCCGTCGTCGGAGGCGCGGCGGTGGCCGGCGCGCTGGCCGGCCCCGCGGCCGCCGCCACGGCTCCCGCCGCCTCCGGTGCTCCCGGCGCGGCCGCCGGAGCCGGATCCGTCGTACGGCCGGGTGATCCCCGCTACGAGATGCTGACCACCGGCAACAACCAGCGCTTCGTGGCCCGTCCGGACTACATCAAGATGGTCCGCTCCACCGCGGACGCCGAACGCGCCCTGAGAGACGCGGTCCGCGCGGGCAAGCGGGTCTCGGTGCGCAGCGGCGGCCACTGCTTCGCCGACTTCGCCGCGCACCCCGACACCGAGGTCATCATCGACTTCTCGGAGATGACGCACGTCGGGTACGACCCGAAGTTCCGGGCGTTCGTCGTCGAGGCCGGCGCCCGTCTGATCAACGTGTACGAGGCCCTCTACAAGGGCTGGGGCGTCACCATCCCCGGCGGCATCTGCTACAGCGTCGGCGCGGGCGGCCACATAGCGGGCGGCGGCTACGGCCTGCTCTCGCGGGCCCACGGCCTGGTCGTCGACCACCTCTACGCCGTGGAGGTCGTGGTGACCGACGGGAAGGGCGGCGTACGCACGGTCGTGGCGACCCGGGAGGAGAAGGATCCGAACCGCGAGCTGTGGTGGGCGCACACCGGGGGCGGCGGCGGCAACTTCGGCCTGGTGACCCGCTACTGGTTCCGCTCCCCGGGCGCGAAGGGCTCCGAACCCTCCGAACAGCTCATCTCCCCGCCGTCGACGGTCCTGGTGAGCGCCGTCGACTTCCCCTGGGAGCAGCTGACGGAGGCGAAGTTCACCAGGCTGCTCAAGAACTTCGGCGCCTGGCACGCCGCGAACAGCGGGCCCGATTCCCCGTACCGCCACCTGTCCAGCCTGTTCAACGTCAGCTCCAAGGCGCACGGCAGCGTGGGCATGTTCACCCAGGTCGACGCGACGGTACCGAACGCGAGAAAACTCCTCGACGACTACCTGGCGGCCATCACGGCCGGCACCGGGGTCACCCCGCAGGCGCTGACCCGCGCCACCGGCGAACTGCCCGCCATGCCGCAGTTCGCGGAGCCCAGAACCCTGCCCTGGCTCCAGGCGACCCGACTGGTCGGCACCAACAACCCGACCATCACCGATCCGACCTCACGCGGCGCGCACAAGTCGGCGTACATGCGCAAGAACTTCACGGACCATCAGATCGCGCAGCTCTACCGGTACATGAGCCGGCCGGACTTCAAGAACCCGGACACCATGCTGGTGCTGTTCTCCTTCGGCGGTCAGGTCAACGCCGCGGCGCCCGACGCGACGGCCAACGCGCAGCGCTCGTCCATCTTCAAGATGTGCTTCCAGACCTTCTGGCAGGAGGAGAGCGAGGACGAGTTCTACCTGGGCTGGCTGCGCGGACTGTACGAGGACTTCTTCTCGGCGACCGGCGGCGTGCCCCTGATCGACGACAGCACCGACGGCTGCTACATCAACTACCCCGACCGTGACGTGACCGATCCGCGCCGCAACCGGTCCGGCGTGCCGTGGCAGACGCTCTACTACAAGGACAACTACCCGCGCCTGCAGCAGGTGAAGAGGCGGTACGACCCGTCCGACTTCTTCCGCCACTCCATGTCCATCAAGCCCGCCCGAGGCTGACGCTCCTCGCGTTCCCGCTGGTCAGAAGCCCCGCACTCCGGACTCCGGAGTGCGGGGCTTCTGTCGTTCCCGCTCAGCCGTTCGAGTGGCCGCGGGCGTTCGTTGACTCCCCGGCCGGCTCCGGGAAAGCTGTCTCTTGGCCGGAAGAGGGCAGCTGAAAAGCCCCTCGCAGCGAGATCCGATCCCCTGGCCACCACCCGTCGAACAGGTCTGCGGCACCGCCGTGCCGCGCCCTTCTGCGTCATGCCACGGCTCGATTCCCAACGCGTCAGAAAGAAGAGGAAGCCATGCGTTCCGTCGCCGTAGTCCTCGGCACCCGGCCGGAAGCCATCAAGTTCGCGCCCGTCATCCGCGCCCTCCAGGACGACCCGCGCTTCGAGCCCGTCGTGATCTCCACCGGGCAGCACCGCCAGATGCTGGACGAGACCCTCGACGCCTTCGGCCTCACCGCCGACGTCGACCTGAAAGTGATGGCCCCCAAGCAGACCCTCTCCCAGGTCACCTACCGGTCCCTGCGCGGCCTGGACGACTACTTCGCCACCGCCCCCGCCGACGCGGTCCTGGTCCACGGCGACACCGCCACCACCCTCACCGGGGCCCTGGCCGGATTCCACCAGCGGATCCCCGTCGTCCACGTCGAGGCCGGACTGCGCAGCGGCGTGCTCGGCTCGCCCTTCCCCGAAGAGGGCAACAGACGGCTCGTCGCCCAGGTCGCCGCCCTGCACCTCGCCCCCACCCCCGGCAACCTGGCGAACCTGCTGCGCGAGGGCATCGACGCCGACACGGTCACCGTCACCGGCAACACGGTCATCGACGCCCTGCGCTGGGCGTGCGGCCGGGCCGACAGCTACGGCGACCCGGGCCTGGCCGACCTCGACGTCGACCCGAGCCGGATCGTCCTGGCCTCCGCGCACCGCCGCGAGGCCTGGCCGCACCTGCCGCAGATCGGGCAGGCCCTGGCCCGCATCGCCGACGAGCCGGGCGTGCGCGTCGTCGTCCCGCTGCACCGCAATCCCGTGGTCCGCGAAGCGCTCCTCCCGCACATCGGCGGCCACCCGCACATCACCGTCGTCGACCCGCTGCCCTACCTCAGCTTCTGCAAGCTCATGGCCCGCGCCGACCTCATCGTCTCGGACAGCAGCGGCAGCCAGGAGGAGGGCCCCGCGCTCGGCAAGCCCACCCTGGTCCTCGGCGACGTGACCGAGCGGTCCGAGGCCATCGTCGCCGGCACCGCCCGCCTCGTCGGAACGGCCACCGAGGGCATCGTCGACCGCACCCTGGAGCTCCTGCGCGACCGGGCCGCGTACGAGCGGATGGCCAACGCCGCCAACCCGTACGGCGATGGGGAGGCCACCGCCCGCACGGTCGCCGCGCTCGCCCACTTCTTCGGCCTGGGGCCCGCCCCCGAGCCCTTCGTCCCCGACAGCGCCGCCGACGAGCTCAGCGTCGAGCTCGCCCGCACGGCCGCCTTCGCCCGCACCTGACCGAGAGGAAGCCCGCATGACCGCCACCCCGTCCGCCATCGAACGCCCGCTGAACTTCAGCACCCCGTACCTGAGGGCCGACCTCGTGCGCGACGCCGTGGACTACACCGTCGAAGGCCGCACCATCGTGGTCAACCCCGGCAACACCCCCGTGGTCGTCGCCGAGGACCTCCGCAAGGCCATCCCCCCGCTCTCCTCCACGGTGCTCGCCGACGCCCGCATCGAGAAGGCCGACGCACTGCTCCTGCTGCGCCCCGCCGAAGAGGGCGGCGAGGTGTCCGGCGTCGCCGAGGCGCCCGGCTGGGCCCACCTGGCCGACCTGCTCGGCCCCGACGGGGACTTCCCCCGCGAGACCCCGCTCTACCGGAGCCCCCAGGACGAGATCACCACGGTCGTCTTCGACCCGGCGCACGTGCTGGGGGAGCGCGAAACCGCGATGGTCCAGCGGGAGTTCACCGTCCGCGCCAACCTCTGGTTCGCGCCGGCCGGGACCAACTGCTTCATCCACAACCAGCACGACTTCATCGAGGTCCACACCCAGGTGCACGGCCTCGGCCGGATGCAGCGGTTCCGCAACCACGACCAGGCCTCCCTCTACCAGGACGTCCTGATGAGCCCCGGCTACACCACCCAGGACCCCTTCTGCGCCACCGGCCCGCAGTGCACGTACCACTACCCCTTCCACCAGTACAAGGCCGACACCGACTGCATCTGGCTCGCCATCGAGTACCACCCCGTCCCCCGCGCCGTCCGCCTCGCACGCTCCCAGGAGAACCACTGATGACCACCACGGGCAAGAACAACGAGACCGTCCTGCGCGCCCCGAAGTTCACCGCCGAGGTCGTCGCCGACCAGCTCCGCGACGGCTACTGGCTGGAGGCGCCCGACATCGACGGCGACGGCAAGCCCGACCTGTTCGGCTACGGGCTGCGCCTCGGCGAGATCTACTGGTACGCCAACGACGGCGACTGGACCCGCCGGCTGATAGCCGACCGGATCAAGATGCCCGTGGGCGCCGACTTCGCCGACGTCAGCGGCAACGGCCACCCCGACGTCATCGTCTGCTACGACCTCTACGGCCCGATCGGCACGATCCACGACGCCAACACCGAGGGCGGCAAGATCGACTGGCTGGAGAACCCGGGCACCCCCGACAAGGACGAGTCGCGCTGGAAGCGGCACTACGTCGGCCGCGCCACCGGCATGCACCGCCTGCGCGCCGGCCACTTCACCCGCACCGACCGGCTCCAGATCATCGGGCTGCCGATCGTCGCCAAGGAAGACGTCCACGCCGTCCTGCCGGTCGTGCTCTTCACCCAGCCCGACGACGTGCACACGGCCGAGGAGTGGCCGATGACCGTCATCGACGACAGCCACTTCCGGATGATCCACGGCGCCGAGAAGAAGCAGGGCCTGATCCCCGGCTCCGAGCTCGAATCCCTCCTCCTGGCCTCCGACGAAGGCGTCACCTGGCTCCACTACGACGAGACCCGCCAGGAGTGGATCCGCGAGCTCATCGGCACGGGCGAGCTCACGCAGTTCGAGCAGACCGGCTTCCGCGGCAGCGGCGACCTCAACGCGGGCCGCCTCGGCGACGACCCGATGGCCTACGTCGCCGCCATCGAGCCCTTCCACGGCAACACCGTGGCCGTCTACACCAAGGCCGCGGACGGCGAGGGCTGGAACCGCGTCCTGCTGGACGTGTACGGAGACCCCAACGAGAACGGCGAGGGCCCCGGCCACCAGATCGTCTGCGCCGACTTCGACGGCGACGGGGACGAGGAGTTCCTCGTCGCGCTGCGCGGTCCGTGGCCGTGGCAGGGCGTCATGTACTACAAGGCGATCGACGCGGCCAACGGCGTCTGGGCCAAGTGGCGCGTCTCCGAGGAGTCCGTCGCCCGCATCGCCACGGCCGACTTCAACGGGGACGGCCGCCTGGACTTCGCCACCATCGCCTACTCCGTCCAGAACTACTACGTGGCCAAGGACGCCAAGCTCATGGTCTACCGCAACCAGATCGAGCAGTAGCCCCAGGTCCACCGGGCAGTCCCGTACGCCCCTTCGCGCCACCGGGACCGTGCACATCGCGCTCACCGTGCACATCGCGCACGACGCAGCACGGTCCCGGCGGCCGTCCCCGACGACCCCTCTTCCGAAAGAGCGATTCCCTGTGGCCACCTCGATGCCCTCCGAAGCCGCGAAGCGGGCGAAGCTGCCCTCCCTCACCGGCCTGCGGTTCTTCGCCGCACTCCTCGTCTTCCTCTTCCACTCGTCCCTGACGGACTCCCCGATCCCGCCGAACGCCCCGATCAACCCCTTCGCCGACGCCACGATCGCCGACGGGTTCTCCACGGCCTTCAGCAAGGCCGGCTACCTCGGCGTCTCCTTCTTCTTCGTCCTCTCCGGCTTCGTGCTGGCCTGGGCCTCCCGGCCCGGCGAACGCGTCACCGCCTTCCTGCGCCGAAGACTCCTGAAGATCTTCCCCAACCACATCGTCGTCTTCGCCGCCGCGATGTTCCTGTTCGCCGGCGCCGCGGTCACCAGCGTGGCCGACTGGCTGCCGAACCTGCTCCTGATCCACACCTGGTTCCCGCAGGCCAGCGTCAACCTGAGCGTGAACCCGCCGAGCTGGTCGCTGGGCAGCGAGCTGCTCTTCTACGTGCTCTTCCCGCTGCTGATCGTCCCGATCCGGGGGATCAGGGGCGCGGCCCTGTGGGTGTGGAGCGGCCTCATGATCGTCGGCATGGTCGCCGTGCAGCTGGTCTCGACCTACGTCGTCCCCGACACCCCGAAGTCGGCCATCACCCCCGTCTCCGACCTGCAGTTCTGGTTCGGATACCTGCTGCCCGTCGGCCGCGTCTTCGAGTTCGCCCTCGGCATCCTGCTCGCCCGCGTCGTCCTCGCCGGCCTGTGGCCGCGCCGCGTAGGCTTCGGCGTCTCCCTGGCCCTGACCGTGCTCGGCTACGCCGCCGCCCTCGTCGCACCCTTCCAGTACGGCTTCGTCGTCGCCACCGTCATCCCGGTCGCCGCGCTCATCGGTGCGACCGCCAGCGCCGACGTGGAGGGTCGCGCCACCTTCCTGCGCAGCCGGCCCATGGTGTGGCTCGGCGAGGTGTCCTTCGGGTTCTACCTCGTCCAGGGCGTCACGATCTTCTACCTCCGCTCGCTGCTGGGTGAGAACACCTACAGCGTTCCGGTCGCCCTCCTGGTCATCGCCGGCTTCTTCGCCGCGTCGCTGCTGGGCGGCTGGCTCCTCTTCCGCTTCGTCGAGATGCCCGCCATGCGCCGCTTCGGCCGCGCCAGGCCCCGTACGCAGCCCGCCCCGGCCCCGGCCCTCGAGCCTTCCGGGGACCGGACCCCGGTCACCGCGGCGGCCCGGGACTGACCCGCCGCCCTACCGCTCCCCGCCCGTGTCGGCATCCGCCGACGCGGGCTTCGGCGTTCCCCGGCCCGGGGCGGTGGAACCGGCCGTCAGGCTCGACAGCATGCACAGGGCCGCGTCGGACGGGGAGGACTCGGGGGCGCTGTAGAGCAGCATCCGGTGGTTGGTGCCGTCGGTGAGGTGCAGATTCTCGAAATCGAGGGTCAGCGGGCCCACGACCGGGTGGTGCAGGGTCTTGGTGCCGACGGTGCAGTCCCGTACGGGGTGCTTGGACCACAGCGAGGCGAAGTCGGGGCTCTGCAGCATGAGCGACCCGATGAGCTCGGCGAGCGCGCGGTCCTCGGGATTGCGCCCGGCGACCAGGCGGAGCGCCGCCAGGGCGACCCGTGCCTCGCCCTTCCAGTCCGTGTAGAGCTCCCGGGTGTGCGGATCGAGGAACAGCATCCGCGTGAGGTTGGGGCGTACGGCCGGGTCCCCGGGGCTCGTGAAGTCGAGGTGCCCGGCGAGCAGGGCATGGCCCAGCGGATTCCAGGCGAGCACGTTGTTGCGGCCGTCCAGGACGACGGCGGGCACCTGCGGCATCGCGCCGATCAGCCGGCGGGTGGTGTCCCGGGCGTACTCGGGACGGGGCGACTGGGCTCGCTTGGCACGTGGCGGGCGGGCGAGGTTGAGCAGGTGCGCGTGCTCGTCCGGAGACAGGCGCAGGGCGCGGGCCAGAGCGTCGAGAACGCTGTCCGAGGCGTTCGTGCTCTGCCCCTGCTCCAGGTGCGTGTAGTACGTGATGCTCACGCCGGCCAGCAGGGCGAGCTCCTCGCGCCGCAGCCCCGGTACGCGCCGGCGGGTGCCGTGCGAGGGGAGACCGACGTCCTCGGGCTGGAGCTGGGCGCGACGGGTGCGGAGGAATTCGCCCAGGGCTGTGGGTGTGTCCATGCGTTCCAGTGTGCCGGGGGAGGGCGCCGAACGCTGCCCGTGAAGGTGGCCCTGGCAGGGCTAGCTTGCCCGGCGCCAGCACAACCAGGGGGCTGGGTAACCCTCTCCGACCGGTCCAGAGTCGATCACGCAACAGCTCGTTGCGTGATCGAGAGGAAGTGTCGCGATGTCGGTTGTCGAGGGCGCACGTGTTGATACGGATACGGAGGAGGCGCCGGCCCGTTTGGACGGGCGTTTGAAGTTGGTGTTGGTGGTGCTGCTGGTGGCGCAGTTCATGCTGGCGGTTGATTTCTCGATTCTGAACGTGGCTCTGCCGGTGATCGGTGACGGGCTCGGTTTCTCGTTGTCGAATCTGCAGTGGATCGCGACGTCGTTCGCGTTGTGTGCTGCGGGGTTCACGTTGTTGTTCGGGCGGGTCGCGGATCTGTTCGGGCGTCGTCGGTTGTTCCTGGTGGGTCTGGCGGTGCTGGGTCTGTCGTCGTTGGCGGGTGGTCTGGCGAACAGTCCGGAGATGCTGTTGGTGGCGCGTGTGTTCCAGGGTCTGGCCACGGCCGCGGTGACTCCGGCGGGCCTGTCGCTGCTGACGACTTCGTTCCCTGAGGGGCCGCTGCGGCAGAAGGCGCTGGGTCTGAATGGTGCGTTGATGTCGGCCGGCTTCACGACGGGCGCGATCTTGGGTGGTGTTCTCACGGATCTGCTGTCGTGGCGGTGGGCGTTCTTCATCAACGTGCCGGTGGCGCTTGCGGTGTTGTTCATCGCTCCTGTGGTGATCAAGGAGTCTCGTCCGTCGGTGCGTCCGAAGCTGGATCTTCCGGGTGCCACGGCGGTGACGTTGGGTCTGCTGGCGTTGATCTACGGGTTGACGCAGGCGGGTGAGCACGGTTGGGGTTCGGGTTCGGCGCTGGGTTGGCTGGTTGCCGGTGTGGTGCTGCTCATCGTGTTCTATGCGGTCGAGTCGAAGAGCGTGGCTCCGCTGGTGCCGGTGTCGGTGCTGAAGAAGAAGACGGTTGCGTGGGGCAATATCGCGGGGCTGATCGCGTTCCTGACGGAGACCAGCCTGGTCTTCCTGATGACCCTCTACCTTCAGGAAGTACTGGACTTCTCGCCGCTGACGGCGGGTCTGTCGTTCGGTGTGCTGGGTGTCGGCACGGTGATCGGTGGTTCGATCGCTCCTCGGGTGATCGGTGCGACGAGTACCCGCACGACGCTGATCGTCGGTGGTGTGCTGCAGGCGGTGGCGACGCTGAGTCTGATCGCTTTGGGTGAGACGTCTTCGTCGATGTGGCTGCTGTTGGTGGCGACGTTCGCGGGTGGTGTCGGCAACATGCTGGTGATCGTCGGTTTCATGGTGACGGCGACGACGGGTCTGCCGGATCACGAGCAGGGTATGGCGACGGGTCTGGCGACGATGACGCAGCAGATCGGTATCACGATGGGTACGCCGATCATGTCGGCGATCGCCGCGGCGAACACGGACATCCACGCGGGCATCACCACGGCGGTGATCGTGAACACCGCGATCGTGGTCCTCGGGACCCTCACCACCGCCCTCTTCCTCCGCAACAAGCAGCAGCCCGGCAACTAAGGCAACTCCGCCTTGTGACAGCCCTGCCGTGGCAGCGAACGTTGGCCTCAGGCACGGAGGGAAGGAACCCCGATGGCAACATCCACCCACTCGGCCGCCGGAAACAGCCGTGTCACGGTCCGCTGGGAGCAGGCGCAGATCCCCTCCCCGTCCGGCCCGGTCCCCGCCCGGGTGTACCGGCCGGGGACGTCAGCCCCGCAGGGCTGGCTGGTGTGGGCCCACGGCGGCAGCTGGCGCGCCGGATCCGCCCAGGACTGGCACGGCGCCACCGTCGAACTCGCCCAGTCCTCCGGCTTCGCCGTCGTGAGCGTCGACTACCGGCTGGCCCCCGACGTACGCCACCCGGCCATGGTCGAGGACGTCCTGTCGGCGCTCGACTGGGTCCGGGAGCGGGCCGGGGGAAGCGCCCCCGTCGCCGTCGGCGGAGACAGCGCGGGAGCCACCCTGGCCGCCTGCGCCGCGCTCGCCTGCCGCGACCGCGCCCTTCCCCTGGCCGCCCAGATCCTCGCGTATCCGCCGCTGGACCCCGGCTGCACCGCCGCCTCCTACCACCGCTTCCCCGACATGTTCCCCACGGCTTCCTACCTGATGGCGGCCTGGCAGGACTACCGGCAGCCGGGCCGGCCCGCAGCCGCGGACGGCACGCGCCTCTACAGCACCCCCTTCGAAGCCTCCGACCTGCGCGGAGTCGCACCGGCCGTCATGGCCACCGGCGACCTCGACCCCGTCGGGGACGACGTCCACCGCTACGGGAGCCTGCTGCGGGCGGCCGGAGTGGAGGTGGCCCTGCGGGAGTTCCGGCAGACCAGCCACGGGGCCTTCCTGCAGCCCGGCCGCGCCACCGGCGGGCACACGACGGTGTCCCTGCGCGGCTGGCTGGGACTGGCCCTGCACCTGCTCGTCTCACCGGACGCCGCCGGAGCCTGAGGCCGCTCCCGCGTCCTTCCTCCCCCTCCGCTTCTTCCCTCCCTCCCCAGCGCATCCCGTCCTTCACCTCCCAAGGAGCTGACATGACCCCCGACGTCCCCAACCTCGACGCCCTGCTCCGGCACTTCGCCGACCTGCGCGACGGCATCCACGGCGGCGCCGTGACCCGCCCGGACAAGGAGGAGCACTTCCGCACCGCCGCGCGACTCCTGGACCCGTACGCCCGCCAGGCACTCGGCGAGCTCAATGACGAACTGCTCCTCGGGCAGGGCGTGGTGGACGCCGGCGGGGTCCAACGGGCCGACGACGGGAGCCTCTTCCACGCCTGGACCCTGTGGTGGGACGAGCAGTCGGCCGCCGACATCCCGCCGGTGACCCTCTACGCGCACTACGGCGCCTCCTTCCACCACCCGCACCTGCGCGGGGCGACGGTCTCCGAATGGCCGCTGAACGTCTTCGACGACGCGCAGGCCGCGGCCGAACTGCCCACCCTGCGTGCCATCGCCGCCGCCGACCTCCACAACCTGGTCTTCGAACGGGACTTCAGGATCGTGCCCGCGACCATGGCGGGGGCCACCGGTGTCCCCGCCCACCAGCACTGAAAGGCCAACCCTCATGACGAACCTGCGACTGTCCGTGCTGGACCAGACCCCGGTCGGCGAGGACCACACCCCGGACCAGGCGCTGCGCGCCTCCGTGGACCTGGCCCGCGTCGCGGAGGACCTCGGCTACACCCGGTACTGGGCCGCCGAACACCACGGCTCCCCGGGCTTCGCGAGCAGCGCGCCCGAGATCCTCGCGGGGGCGCTGCTCGCCCACACCTCGCGGATGCGGATCGGGACGGGCGGCGTGCTGCTGCCCCGCTACGAACCGGCGAAGGTCGCCGAGGTCTTCGGAGTGCTGGCCTCCCTCTACCCCGGGCGGGTCGACCTGGGGATCGGCCGGGCGGGCGGGCCGGCACGCGACTTCCCGCAGCGGCTGGCGGAGCTCCGGGTGCTGCTGGGCGAGGGCGGAGTCGTACCGCACGCACCGGTCCCGCCGCAGATGTGGCTGCTGGGCGCGGGGCGCGAGTCGGCGCGGCTGGCCGGCCTGCTGGGGACCGAGTTCGCCTTCGGGCACTTCTTCTCCCCGGCCGGCGGCCGGGAGGCGTTCGAGGACTACCGCGCCGAGTACCGGGCGGCCACCGGCCGCCGGGCGGGCGGTGCGCTGGCGGTGCGCGTGGTGACCGCGGACAGCGCCGGCCGCGCCGAGGAACTGGCCCAGAGCCTGCTGCTGTGGCGCGCCCGCAAGGACCTCGGCACGGACGCCCCGCTGCCGTCGTACGAGACCACGCGCCGCCACCGGTGGACGGGCGCCGAGCTGGAGCGGGCCAAGGTGCACCGCACGGCCCTCGTCTCCGGGGCACCCGAGCAGGTGTACGCCGTGCTGACGGCACTCGCCGGGACCCACGGAGTGGACGAGCTCGTCGTCAACACCCTGACGTCCGACCCGTCCGACCGGCAGCGCTCGTACGAACTGCTGGCCGAGGCCTTCGCCCTTCCGGCATCCCGCCCGACGGCCACGGCGGGAGCGTCCCGCCCGTAGGGGACCAGGCGGATCGGCCGGATCCGCCCGCTGGGGATCCTGAGCGTGGTGTCCCCGCTCGCCGGGTACGAGCGGCACCGCAGACGAAGAGAGGCAAGGAGAGTGATCACCTCCTTGCCGCTCTCAACATATAGCGCACCGGGGGGGCTTGCCACAAGATCCCGTTCGTGCCGCAGAATCGCCAACCGTAGCCAGAAACTGCGGAATTGGGAGTACGGAATGCGCGTATTGCTGTCGGCCTATGATTCGCGTGGCGGCGTCGAGCCGCTGGTGGGTCTCGCGGTGCGGTTGCAGGAACTCGGCGCGGAGGTCCGGGTGTGCGCGCCGCCGGACGAGGAGTTCGCGAAGCGGCTGGCCGCGGTCGGCGTGGAGATGGTGCCGACGGGACGGTCCGTGCGCGCCTTGGTGACCGGGAAGACGCCGCCCTCGCCCGGGGGCGTGCCCCGGCGGGCGGCCGAGCTGGTCACCGCGTTCTACGACAACGTCAGCGAGGCGGCCGAGGGGTGCGACGTGCTGGTGGCGACCGGCCTCGTGCCGGCCGTGGCGGGTGTGAAGGCCGTCGCCGAGAAGCTCGGAATCCGCTACGTGTACGCGAGTTACCAGCCGGTCAGCCTGCCGTCGCCGCACCACCCGCCGATGCCGCGGCCGGGCCGGCCGCTCCAGGCGGACGTGACCGACAACCGGGAGCTGTGGGACCGGGACGTCCAGGACGCACAGGCGGTGTTCGGCGAGGCGGTCAACACCCATCGGGCGTCGATCGGCCTGCCGCCGGTGGACAACGTCCGCGACCACGTCTT
Source organism: Streptomyces sp. MB09-01 (assembly GCF_033794505.1). NCBI lineage: Bacteria > Bacillati > Actinomycetota > Actinomycetes > Kitasatosporales > Streptomycetaceae > Streptomyces > Streptomyces sp. MB09-01. The sequence continues at coordinate 21,602 of NZ_JARAYQ010000131.1, forward strand.
CACCGACCGCCCGTGGCTGGCCGCGGACCCGGTCCTGGCCCCGTGGCAGCGGCCGACCGACCTCGACGTCGTGCAGACCGGGGCGTGGGTCCTGCCGGACGAACGCCCGCTCCCCGCCGACCTGACGGCCTTCCTGGACGCCGGTACGCCGCCCGTGTACGTGGGCTTCGGCAGCATTCCGATGCGCGATCCGCAGGACGTCGCCCGGGCGACCATCGAGGCGATCCGCGCGCAGGGCCGCCGCGCGGTCCTCTCCCGCGGCTGGGCCGACCTGGCCCTCATCGACGACGAGGACGACTGTTTCGTCGTCGGCGAGGTCAACCATCAGGCACTGTTCCGGCGGGCCGCCGCCGTCGTCCACCACGGCGGCGCGGGCACGACGACGACGGCCACCTGGGCCGGCGTGCCCCAGGTGGTGGTACCGCAGGGGGCGGACCAGCCGTACTTCGCGGGCCGGGTGGCCGAGCTGGGCATCGGCGCGGCCCACGACGGTCCGACTCCGGCCGTCGCATCCCTGTCGGCCGCCCTCGAGACGGCCCTGACGCCCGGAACCCGCGCACGGGCGACCGCCGTGGCCGCCGCGTTCCGCACCGACGGGGCGGCGGTGGCCGCGAAGCTGCTGCTCGACGCGGCCGGCTGAGCCGTCGGGTCAGGGCTGGCGCTTCCAGAGCGTCACTTCGGTGAGGTACGTCGGGACGGTGTACTGCTTGCTCGTCGACGGTTCGATCGAGACGATCTTGACCATGGCCAGGTTGCCCTTGGACGTGACCGTGCACAGCAGGTCGCCCTGGACGATGGCGCTGTCCGCGCCGGAGAGGTCCGAGCTCGGCAGCCTGTCGGGGATCGGGTTGGTGGCCGCCCCGGTCTCGCACTGTTCGGGGGTGGCACCCTTGCTCTTCCCGAACGGGGTGCTGCTCTTGACGTCCTCGAAGCCGATCGCCAGCTCCTTGTCCTTCCAGCCGATGTCCCCTGCCACCTTGGGGAAGTCCAGGTCGACGTCGTAGACCTTGCCGAACTCCCGGCCCGCCAGCATCTTCAGGGGCTTGTCCTTGAAGACCGCGGTGTAGGCCGGGGCGGAGGACCGGGGCGCGGCCGGAGAGCCGCTGGACTGTGCCGCCGGGGCCGCGTCCTTCGGCTGGTCCGCCGTCTTCTGCCGGCCGTCGCTCGCGGTCGTCTTGCCGTCGTCGCCGTCCTCGCGGGTGAGGTACCAGCCGCCGCCCGCGACCAGCGCCACCGCCAGGACGCCGGCGCCGACGATGAGCGGCACGCGGCCACGGCCCGTCGCGGCCGGGGCCGCGGAGGCGGGGGCCGCCGGGCCGGCGGACGCGGGCGCGGCGTAGGCGGGGGC
>NZ_JARAYQ010000132.1:0-22895 GCF_033794505.1 Streptomyces sp. MB09-01
GGGTGTGCGCGGGGTGGGATCGGTCGGATCGGGCGTGGGGCTCGGTGACTCGAAAGCGTCTTCGGTCGAACTGCTGGGCGTCGGTGAATTGATCGGGTCGTCCAACGGATCCGGCTCACCGCAACCGGTGAGGAGCAGGGCGGCCAAGGCCGTTACCGAGGCCTTTCGCGCAAACGGAAACCTCATGATTCAACCCCCCGGTTCTTCGGCGCATTCACAGTCGAAGCAAAACCGGAAGGCCGAGGGTGACAACGGTAGCGCCGCTTGAACTCGCAAGGAAGATTTCCCGATGAACGGTCAAATTCGGCTTCCAGGTTGTCATTCCACGGCTGGCGGCGGCAAGGGCGGGGGCGGCGACACCGGTCCCGGGGGCACCGGCCCCGGCGGCACGGGCCCCGGAGGTCCCGGCCACGCTCCACGGTGCACCGGAACCAGCTCCGCGGTGTTCTCCGCGTCGGGCGAGCCGACGGCGGGCTTCCGGTACCACCGGGCCACGGCAGGGTGCGTGAAGGACCAGCCGTCCCGCCCGGCCCGCAGGACGTGCGGGTCCGTCGCATCGGCGAGCAGACCGAGCACGACTCCCGGGTACAGGCCCCACAGCGCGAAGCGCGAGGCCAGGACCGCCCGCAGCCAGCGCCCGGTCACCGTGACGCCCAGCAGGACGGGCAGCAGCACCGGCAGGGCCGCGATGGCGCGGCCCGGCAGCACCACGCACATCAGCGCCGGCACGACGGCCAGTTCGGCCAGGAACCAATGCGGCGCCGGCCGGCGCGAGGCCTGCTCGGCCAGCCACACCGCACCCGCCAGCAGCGCCGCGGCCATGACCAGGGACAACCGTTCGCCGTCCGCGCGCGGCCCGACCGCCGTCGCGAGGATCAGCGCCACCCCGGCCGGGATGCTCCGCAGCAGCCACGACCGCACCTGGCGGAGGGGGTCCGTCCGCGTGGCCCTGCAGTCACGCCGGTTCCGCAGGTACACGTACCAGCCGGCCCCGATGATCACTCCCGGGAGGAGCATGGCCGCCTCGGCGGGGGAGGAGCCACCGGATGCGGCGTAGCTGCTTGCGCTGTCGCCGACCTGCACCAGACCGAGGAACACCCACGACAGCAGATACGGCAGGGCGCCGCCTGGACGCCGGCCCGGCGGCGGGAGGGACGGCGCCCCCGGTACAGCACCCGCAGGTCGCCGACGGGCCCTTGCTCCTCCTGCTCCCGCCGGGCCAGGAGGTGCAGCGCCTGGAGGCGGTGCTGTTCCTGGAACCGGTGCCCGCCCATGCCGCCGTGCTGGCGGTACGGCGGGAAGGAGCCGAAGAGGTGCTGGACGAGCCGGGTTTCGAGGCCTTCGACGGTGGCGCCCTCGGCCACCAGCTCGGCGGGCACGGCCCGGCCGTCGGTGTAGAGCAGTCTGACCGCGCCGGCCAGCGTCGGGTCGGCGAGGACGGTGGCGGCCGGCAGGTCCGGCCGGTCGGCGAGCGCCGCCAGGACCGGCGCCCAGTCCTGCTCCTTCGTACGGGAGCGGGAACTGCGCTGGAACAGCCGTCGAGGTCGCCGACGCCCACGGGGAGCAGCCGGACGCCGGCGCTCCCGGCGATGACGGTGTCGGTCTGCTCCACGGTCCGGGTGAACTCCGTCCACCCGCTGACGAGGACGAACGGGGCCTGCTGCGGCAGCTGGTCGAAGGTGTACAGCGCCCGGCCGCGTTGACGCAGGGTCAGACTGTCGAAGTCGTCGAGGATGGGCGGCAGCCGGTGCCGCCCGAGGAGGGTCCGAACGTCCTCGGTGGTGCAGCCGGTGAGGGCGTCGGCGATCCAGGCGAGCAGGCTGTCCGGGCCGTGCTCGCGACGCCATCCGCGCAGCGACACCAGTACGGGCACCACGGGCACGGAGCCGCCGCCGTCCGCCGTCAGCAGCCGGGTGCCCAGGTGGCGGGCCAGCTGGGTCTTGCCGCTGCCGCGGTCGCCGAGGACCGGCAGCCGACGCGTACCGGTGAGGGCGAAGACCTCCGCGCTCTGGTCGTAGTGGCCGGTGAGGTCGGCGGCGCCGGATCCGGTGTCGGTGAAGTCGGGCCCGACGGTGGTGAAGCGCAGCGGGATCGGGGCCGGATGGGCGGCGACCCCCCACGGCCGCCGGTCGGGGGCGAGGGTCCGCTAGGCGTCCCGCTCCAGCGAGCTGGGCCGGGGCCCGGCCGGGGTGTCCGGCACGCGCGGCGCGCGGGCACGACGGTGGCGGGCCTGCCAGGGGTCCAGGTTGGGTGGCCGCGCTGAGCGCGCCCTTGCTCCAGTGGGTGACGGCGTAGAGGTTGTCCAGGGTCAGCCCGGCCGCGGCACGGAGCTCGCGCAGTTCCTGCGCGAGCTCCGCCAGGGCCGGGACGGTGGTGTCGAGCGGCCGCTGCGGCCGCCCCCGCCGCCCCGTGCCCACGGCGCTACCGGCCGATCCGGTCGGGCCGGACGCCGTCGCCGCCGTCGGCGGCGGTGATCCGGCGGCCCAGTTCCAGAGCGGTGGTCGTCACCATGACGATCACGCCGAGCGCGGTGCCGGGGGAGTACCCGAGCGCGCCCATGACGGCCGTGACCACGGCCACGACGATCTTCACACCGAGGCCGCGGGCGCTCCTCGACCATGCCCGAGCGCGGCTGCGGGCAACACCACTTGTTGACAAGCGGACATGCCCGCCATTTCGGGGATGCCCGCCCTGCTGAACTTTCCCCGGACCCGGCCCCACGCCCGTGAACAATTCCCGCGCTGACGGATCCCCCCAGGTCACGGCCGCCCCGCGCGGCCGGAGTCGTTCACGAAGAACCGGCCGCCCTGAACAACCACGGCGCGGCGCATACTGCTCCTGCGGTGGATCCCTGAAGATTCGCCACCGCTCGCGCGGGCGCCACGGTCCGGAACACGTGCAGGCGGGGGCCGTTGGCGCGACCCCCGCCCCCTCTCGGCCGGTCTTCGAGCCCCTCGCCGGAAGCCGGGTGTGCATCGCCGGGCTTCACGGCGGCAGCGAACCCACCCTGTGGACGGGCACCCTCGCCCGACCGGGCGCGGCGGATGGGGCGCCGGTCACTCGGCGGCGGCCAGGCGACGGCGGAGTTCCTCGTCCGAGACGTCTTCCATGTGGGTCAGGAAGACCCACACGTGACCGGAGGGGTCCTTGAGGATGACGGTGCGGTCGCCGTGGAACATGTTCGTCGGCGGCTGGAGGATCTCCGCGCCGACGGCCTCGGCGCGCTCCGCCAGACCGTCGACGTCCGGCACGAAGACGTGCAGGCTGACGGAGGTACCACCGCCGAGCGCAGCCGGCGCGGCGAAGGAGCCGTCCTCCCCCTCCTCCGCGCTCGCATCGCCCAGCATCAGGACCGACCGTCCGATGGTGATCTCGGCGTGCAGGACGCCGCCGCCCGGAGCGTCGAGCCTGAAGTCCTCACGGGCGCCGAAGGCCCGCTGATAGAAGTCGATCGCCGCGGCGGCGTCGTCGACCATGATGTGCGGGATCACCGAGTGGTGGTAGCGGGCGGGGATCTCGGCGGTGCCGGCGCGCTCGGTCATGACGGACTCCTCGAAGAGCGCCGCTGGTCGGTTCCTGCGGCTCTGGAACGAACGTAGGAGCTCAAGTTTGGTTGAGGTCAAGGGCCGCCCCACTCCGCGCTGCCGAAACGCCGTTCAGCGTCCCCGGTGATCTGACGGACAGCCGGCGAGGGGCCGTGCGGCCCCTCGCCGGCTGTCGAGCCGGGCGGCGAGGGGCCTTGCCGGTCCGTGCCGGGTCAGCCGAGGGGCAGTACCAGGTGGGCGGCGGTGTCGTCGGTGGAAGTGATCGTGGTGGTGCTGCTGCCCGTGTGCGCGTCGGAGTAGAGCTTGTCCTTGCTGTTCACGACCAGCATGAGCCGGTGGTCGGGGGCGAGGTCGTAGCCGGCGGCCTGGAGCTGCCAGGTGGCGCTGCGGTCCTCGCCGGGGGACAGCTCCGGCAGGGTGAGGGGTTCGTGCGTGATGATGCGGGCCGTGTTGTCAGGGCTGACGTCGAACAGGTAGGCCACCAGGGTCGTGGCGGCGACGGAACTGCGGACGGTCAGCGTGAGCTCGGGGACGCCGCGGATGCGGCGGGCCGCCTGGAGCGGGCCGGTGGTCCAGACGGCGAGGTTCTGGCGGTCGAAGGTGTCGGTGCTGTACGCCTTCGGGTTGCCCTTCCACTCCGCCTGGCCCGTCGTGATGATGGCGTCCACCGCGGTGGCTTCGGTGAGCTCTCCGGCGGTGAACTCGCGCTTCCAGCCCGATTCCGGCGCGGTGGCGAGGCCGCCGTCATGCCGGTCCGCCGCGGAGGCGGTGAGGTACCAGCGTTCGGTGGAGGTGGTGACGTCCGCCCAGGACGGGCTGGTCTCGCGTACGGCGGGTTCGGTGATGACGTTCTGCCCGGTCTCCGGGTCGGTCCGGGTCTGGTAGGTGAACATGATCTGGCTGTTGACCGCAGGCCACCGGTCGACGCCGTTGTCGGTCCCGAGCACATGGTGGTCGAGCCACGCGAGCGCCTCCTCGACGGGCACGTTCGGCCCGCTGAAGGGGATGGTGAGGCCGGCGCCCTCGGGCGCGGCGTGGTCGCCGATCCAGAGGTTGAGCCGCTTGGGCACGGTCAGCCGGTCGAAGTGCTCCACGACCGGATTGGCTCCGAAAAGCGTCTCGTGCCAGGTGTTCGAGAGGAACGTGGGAATGTCGCGGGTGTTGGTCCGGTCGACATAGGTCGACGGCGACCGTTCCTTGCCCCACGTCACCACGCGGTCGAGGTTCCGGCCGGCCTGGAAGTCCTCCAGGATCTGCCGGGTGGCCTCGTCGAACTTCCGCTCGACCGGGCCGCCGGTGAAGTCGATCAGCTGCTGCACCGCCGCCAGATGCCGGGTGTCGTTCCGGTAGAGGCTGTCGGCCAGTTCGCCCCACGTGCTCAGGGCCACGACCGCGGCCACGCGGCCCGCCGGGTCGTTCGCCGCCACCAACTGGCTGATGCCCGAGCCGTAGGACTCGCCGAGGAACGCGACCGCGCTCGGGTTGAAGTGCTCCTCGGCGTAGTCGATGACGGTGGAGCCGTCGGTCCAGTCCTTGGGACCTGCCACGTCGATCGTGCCCCCGGAGGTGAACGGGGCGTCGACGTACCCGCCGCCGGCGACGGGCGCCGTGAGCCCGATGCCGCGAGGGGTGTAGGCCAGCACGTGGTAGCCGCGCAGCGCCAGCTGAAGGTACGTGTACTCGAACAGGAGCCAGCCGAAGGGCGTCCATCCGGCTGGCACGATCACCACGGGGCGGGGCTCCGAGGTGTTGAGCTTGATCGTGTGCGCCGAGAGCTTCACGCCGTCTTTGGCGGTGATGCGGGGGAATCCGATGGTCGCCCTCTGCCGCACCTGCTCCGTCAGCTTCTGGAGTTCAGGGGTGAGCACCGCCTTCTCCGTCGAGCCGTTCAGCGTGGCGACCAGCGCCTCGGCGACGTTGACGGCGGCCGGGTCGATGGCAGTGGCCGAGCGGTAGATGCCCTGTCCGGCGATCCGGCTCAACTCTGCCGCGGTGACCGCGCTGATCGTGTTGTCGTCCTGCGGGTGGCTCACGAAGCCGTCCTCTCGAAGTCGCCGACCGGACATGCGCCGGGCGGCACGTACTGGCTGCCGGGGCATCCCCCGGCACGTCCCGGCCCCTTCGGCGTGCAGGACCGTGCACAGGGCGCGCCAGAACGGCGTCGCCTCGGGCACGGAAGGAACAGGCATCGCCCTGGATGGTCGATCGGCGCCGTGGGGGGCACGCGCACCGTTCTAGTGCCACCGACTCGCCCCACAGTGCATATCAGGACATCTCCGCTCTTGGGTGTGGCGTGTCGGCTTCACCCGTACAGACGGTTTGAACGCTCGTGCCCGTTCTGGGGGGTGGGGAACGATCAACTTCCGCCGCCGAGCGAGCGGGCGTGGGCGCGAAGAATCATGAACTGATCGACCTGATCCAGCCGTAGGCGCCCCCCCGAGATGGGGGTGCCGTCGCGCCCCGGCGCTCCCCAACTGTCATCACAACGGTTGACGGCGAGCATCTACTTATCGGTAACTTCAGGGGCCACGGAGAGTCGACCGAAGGAGCAGGCGCGTGCCGGACCACGACCACGACCTGAACGGCTTCACGCAGACCACGTTCACCCATGACGGCGCCACCCGGTCCGTACTGCGCAAGGGCACGGGTCCTGCTGTGATCATCATGGCGGAGATCCCCGGCATCACACCCAAGGTCATCGAGTTCGCCGAACGCGTGGCGGCGGTCGGCTGCACCGCCGTACTCCCCGTCCTGTTCGGCGTGCCCGGCCGCGAGGCGAATCCCGGTGCCGTCGGATGGGCGAGAACCGGCCGCGCCATGGCGTCGTCCCTGTGGCAGGTGTGCGTGAGGCGGGAGTTCACCCTGCTGGCCACGGGGCGCAGTTCGCGCGTCGTACGGTGGCTGCGCGCGCTGGCCGCCGCCGAGCACGAGCGTTGCGGCGGCCCGGGGGTCGGCGCGGTCGGAATGTGCCTGACCGGCGGCTTCGCCCTGGCCATGGCCACCGACGAACGCCTCGTCGCGCCGGTGCTGTCCCAGCCGTCGCTCCCGCTGGCGTGTACCCCGCGCCGTGCCGGCGCCATCGACATAAGCCCCGAGGAGCTGGCGGTCGTCCGCGGACGCTGCGAGCGCGACGGGCTCCAGGTGCTGGGTCTGCGGTTCCGGGGCGACCGGCTGGTCCCCGGCGACCGGTTCGCGTACCTGCGGCGCGAGCTCGGTGACGCCTTCGTCGCCGTCGAACTCGAGGACGGCGCGGCGAACCCCGAGAGCGCCCTCCCGCCGCACTCCGTCCTGACCGAACATCTCGTCGACGAGCCGGGACAGCCCACGCGGCAGGCGCTGGACACCGTCCTCGAGCTGTTCCGCACCCGGCTGCTCGACGGGCGGCCCGCTCCCAAGGCATGACGCACACGGCTCGGCCCTACGGCTCGGCCGGGCGGTCGAGGCGGTCGAGGTGGGCGGGGGAGAGGTGGAGCTGGGCCGCGGCGACATTCTCCCCCAGGTGGTCGATCCGTGCGGTGCCCGGGATCGGGAGGATGGCCGGCGAGCGGTCGAGCAGCCACGCGGGCGCGACCTGCGCCGGGGTGGCGCCGCGTTCGGCGGCGACGGAGGGCATGGGGGCTGCGGCCGTGGCTGCCGCGGCGCTCCCGGCCGTCGCCGTCGCAGCAGCACCCGACGTGGTCCTCGTCTCTCCCGCAGCGCACCGAGCCGAGCGGCGAGGGGTACCTCCGGATCGTGCGGTGCAGCTGCAGCAGCTCGATCCGCTCCGCCCGCAGCCGGCGCAGGCCCTGCTCGACCTGATCCCGCAGGACGTCCGGCCGCCCGTCGAGCCCCCTTCACCGGTCGCCGCCGATCGGGCGACGCCCACCTTGGTGGTGATGACCAGCTCGTCCGGGTAGGGGTGCAAGGCCTCGGCGAGGAGTTCCTCGTTGGCTCCCCAGCCGTACAGGTGGGCGGTGTCGACGAGGGTCAGCCTGGTTCTTGATCAGCCGTCACCGCATCCATCTCCACCTCGACGAGCCACTCGGGATCGATGAAACGGGACACCTCCACGAAGGTGGTGGCGGGCCGGATCGAGGCGAACCGCTCGCCGTGCGCGCGTGCGGCCTCCTTCCACCGGGTCACGTCGGTCAGCATGATGCGGGTCCGCACGACATCCGCGAGGGACGCCCCGGCCTCCCGCAGCGCCCTTTCCGCGATGTCCAGGCACCGTACGGTCTGGGCGTGGACATCGCCGGGTCCGACGGTGGAGCCGTCGTCTCCGATGGGAGCCGTCCCGGCGACGGCGACGTACGATCCCGCCCGCACCGCGCGGGAGAACCCGATCTCCGGCTCCAGCGGCGACCCCGAACCGATGGTCTGGCATACATGAGTCATCTCGGCATGGTGCCAGAACGGCAACTGGCGACGAGTCACGCCCCCGGGTGGGGGAGGGCCGGTCGGTGGGCGCGTTGCGTAGGCCGATAGGGCACCCGGTGGCAATCTGGTCGATATCGGCTTAATTCATACGTCTTCGGAACCCCGTAGGTGCGGGCCCGACGGCCCGGCCCGAGGGTGCGGTGACGGGTCGACAGCCCCGCCGGCCGCCCCGTACCCGGTCCTGCACGAGAGCAAGGAAGCTCATGCCGCACAAGGATCTCTCCGCAGTCGAAGCGGACGTCAGGACCTGGTTCGACCAGTACGTGAGCACCTTCATCGGCCTGGCCGCCGCCGGCCGCACCGACCCGGCGCCACTGCTCGACTACTTCTCCGTACCGATCACCATGACCACCGACGCCGCCCACATGGTGCTCGCCACCACCGACGCGCTCGCGGCCGGGCTCGCCAACGAGCTGCAGACCCTGCGGGACGCCGACTACGGAGGCAGTACCGCGCTCGACCTCCAAGTCCGCGCCCTGAACGAGAGGTCGGCCGTCGTCGAGGTGACCTGGTCGCGCAACGACAGCGGCGGGCGCGAGTTCCAGCGCGTACGCGTGCTGTACCTCGCTGCCAGGACGGTCGCCGGGTGGCGGACCACGGCCTCGGCGATCCTCTCGCCCTGACCGCGCCGCGCAGACCAGTCAAGTGGTTTGTATATGCCGGTGATCGACGTATGGTGGGGGCTCGAACCTGAAGATCCTTCCGGTGGCGGGCTGCTCCCGCCCAGCACCGGGAGTTCGCCTTGCGACGGAGACGGAGCGCTCATGGCCACCAGGAAGAACCTCACCGCCAACCGGGAATCCCTCGTCCACAAGGTCCGCTACGCCGCGAGCCGGCCGCACCGCATCGCGCCGTACCTGAAGCGGGCCGCCCGTGACCGGTGGCTGGCCTTCAAGCACCCCGACCACGTGAGCTACTACCGTGCCGTCATGGCCTCGGACACGCGCCGCAACCCGGAGGCGGCCGTCGGCAGCCAGACCCACGAACGCTGGCTCGCGCTGGGGCGGATGCAGTTCGACTACCTGCTCGGGCACGGCCTGAAGCCCGGATCGCGCATGCTGGACATCGGGTGCGGAAACCTCCGCGCCGGCTGGCGCTTCATCGAGTACCTCGACGCGGGCCACTACTACGGCATCGACATCTCGCCGGACATCCTCATCGCGGCGAAGGGCACCCTGACGGAGCGCGGGCTCCAGGCGAAGCTCCCGCACCTGACGATCACCAAGAATCTGACGCTGGACTTCCTCCCCGAGGGGCACTTCGACGTCGTCCACGCCCACAGCGTGTTCTCGCACTCACCGATCGACGTCATCGACGAGTGCCTCGCCCATGTGGGGCGCGTCATGGCACCCGGGGGGCACTTCGACTTCACCTTCGACCGCACCACCGGCGCCGAACACCAGGTGCTGCGCGAGGACTTCTACTACCGGACCCAGACCCTCGTCGACCTCGCCGCCCGGCACGGGCTGGCTGCACGCTTCATGGAGGACTGGGAGGAACTCGGCCACGGACAGTCCAAGATCCGCGTCACCGTGGACGACCGCGTCACTGTGACCGACCGCGTCACCGTGGACGACGGCGTCACCGTCGACGACCGCGACGTCTGACGACCCCGACACCTGACGGCCGCGGGCCGCGTGGGCCGCGGGCCGCCGACCCGGTACGGCTCAGACGCGGCCTGCCCTGCCCGGGCTCCTGCGGCGCCACCGGCGCACGGCCAGGCCTGTGACCGCGAGCAGCACGAGCCAGGGGAGCACGGTCTCCTCGCCCACCACTCCGGCGAAGTAGCCCGTGACGAGGAAGGGCGCGGCGGCCAGGGCGAACTGGCTGCCGGTGCGCACCCCCGACAGGGCCGGGCGCCCCGCCAGGACCAGAGCGGCGGACACGAGCACGGCGAAGCGCCACAGCAGGATCATGTCGAGGCCGCTCGCATCCGGCAGGGCGAGGATCGCCACTGTCAGCGGGGCTCAGATCATCAGGGCCGCCAGGCCCGCGGCGCTCCTGATCCGGCGGGGCGGTCGCAGGTCCGGAGGGCAGACGAGCGGAAGAGCGGCGACCGCCAACGGCGGTGCCAGGTACGCCGCGTGCTCCAGCGGCATGTCCAGGGCGCCCGGAAGCACCGCGACCAGCAGGCAGGCCGCGGTTCCGGCCGCTCCGGCGAACATGCACCGCGCCCCCGCTGCGAAGCGGCCGCTCAGCGCGACGACCGCGCCGACGAGGGTCAGTAGGTAACAGCCGTTGATCGCGTACCCGATCGGGTCCTCGAAGTCGGGGCGCCCGGTGACGTAGGCGCTGTTGAGGGTCGAGGCGAGCCGGACCGCGGCGTGCGCGCCCGTCGCGGCCAGAGCGAAGGCGCCGCGGCCGCGAAGAGGCGCCCGCCGCGCTGCGCGGACCCCACCCGCAGGCGAAGCCGCAGCGCGTGGGCCACGATGTCGCAGGCCTCCCGCAGGCGGGCGAACGGGCCTGCGCCCTCGGTCGCCTCCCGGTAGGTCTCGGCCATCTCGTCGCCGAAGGCGCGGTGGAAACCGGCGGGATACAGGCGCAGCAGGCGACGGCTCACGCCGTGGCCGCCTCGCCGGAGACGCCCAGGCGGCGGACGGCCTCGCGCGCGGTGGCGGCGATCCGCTGCGCCTCGGCCGCCAGACCCTCCCGTCCGGCGGCGGTGAGGCCGTAGGTGCGCCGGAGCCGGCTGTCGACGATCTGCTCCTCGTGGACCTCGATCAGCCCTTGGCCGAGGAGCCGCTCCAGGGCCCCGTAGAGAGTGCCCGTCCGCATCTTGACGCGGCCGCCCGAGATCAATTCCACCTCGCGTGCGATTGCGTACCCGTGACGGGGCTCGTCCGCGAGTGCGGTCAGGAGGAGAAGGGTCGGTTCCTGCATCGCACGATCACTCATGCCGACATGGTAAGTCACCCACCGGCATATGTCGCCGATGGAAGAACGTGATCTCGTGCCGCGACGTCGAGACCGTCGAGAACGTCGAGGAACGCGGTCGCCGCAGGCGTGCAGCTGGAGCGGCCCCAGACGACGTACTCCACGCGGGCCGGCGCGTCGGCGACCTCGATGGTGATGAGGCCGGCGAGCTGGGGTGCGTAGGCGGCGGGGAGCATGGCCACGCAGAGGCCCTGGGACACGAGTCGGGCGATGAAGTCCGCGGTGGTCACTTCGAAGGCGACGTCGCGGCCGAGACCGGCGGCCGAGAAGGCCAGGTCGGACTGCACCCGTCCGGCGGTACCGGCCGGCAGGTCGACGAACACCTCGGACGAAAGCCTGCGAAGGTCGACCACTGGTTCGTCGGCGAGGGGATGGTCCGGCGCGACCACGGCGACGAGTCGGTCACGGGCGAGTTCCCGGGCGGCGACGCCCTGGGGCCGCGCCGTGGTCGGCAGCCCGAGGAACGCCACGTCGACGGCTCCTTCCCTCACCTGCTCGACGAGGTCCTCGCTCGCCCCCACGCGCAGGCTGATGCGTACGTGGGGGTACCGCTGCCGGAACTCGCGCAGTGCTCCGGGGACATCGACCGCGGCGACCGTCGGGATCAGGCCCACGGCGAGCCGTCCGCGTACCTCGCCGACAGCCGCGGCGACCTCGGCAGCCGCCCGCTCTGCGGCCTCCAGACACTGACGGGCGGCCGGGAGGAACGATTCGCCGGCGGGCGTCAGCCGCACCCGGCGGCTGGTGCGCTCGAAGAGCCTCGCGCCGAGCTCCCCTTCCAGGCGCGCGATCTGGTGACTGAGGGCGGACTGGACGACCAGGCATCGTTCGGCGGCCCGGGTGAAACTGTTCGTCTCGGCGACGGCGACGACGTAGCGCATCTGTTGGAGCTCCATGGATCCATCGTGAATCGAGATCGATGAGCTGACAAACATGTGTTGGACTCATCGATCGCGCCTGCGGAGACTGCGTACATGACAGGTTCAAGCCCAAGCGCGAGCACAAGCCCCCGTCCGACTCCAGGAGCTTCGAGGGGTGCCCGCGGAGCCGGCACGGCCGGTGCCCACGGAAACCTGCCTCGCGCCGCCCTGACGGCGCTCGCACCCGTGGCCTGGGGCACGACGTACGTCGTCACCACCGAGTTCCTTCCGCAGGGGCACCCGCTGTTCGCGGGCCTGCTGCGTGCGTTGCCCGCCGGCCTGATCGCGCTCGCGATCACCCGGACAGTGCCGCGCGGCGCGTGGTGGGGGAAGGCCGCCGTGCTCGGCGTCCTGAACATCGGGCTGCTCTTCCCGCTGCTGTTCGTCGCGGCCGAACGCCTGCCCGGCGGCGTCGCCGCCACCGTGGCCGCGGCCCAGCCACTCATGGTCGCCGTCCTGGCCGTGGCCGTCCTCCACGAGAGCCCCTCCACCTGGTGCCTCTCCTGGGGCGTGATCGGCGTCGGAGGCGTCGGCCTGGTGGTGATCGGGCCGAATGCGGCACTCGACACCCTCGGAATCGCGGCGGGCCTTGCCGCCGCGGCCTCGATGGCGCTCGGCCTGACCCTGACCAAACGCTGGGGACGGCCCGCCGAGACCGGTCCCACCGCCTTCGCCGGCTGGCAGCTCACCGCGGGAGGGGTGTTCCTGGTGCCCGTCACCTTCCTCGTCGAAGGGCCGCCTCCGGCGATCGACGCGCCCGCGGCCCTCGGCTACCTCTGGCTGGGTCTGGTCGGCGGTCTGATCGCCTACGCCCTCTGGTTCCGCGGCATCGCCGCCTTGCCCGTTGCCTCGGTCGCGGTCCTCGTCCTGCTCTCGCCGCTGGTCGCCGCCCTGCTCGGGGCCGTCCTGCTCGGCCAGACGCTCGGCCCGGTCCAGCTCGTGGGGTTCGGCCTCGCGCTCGCCGCGATCGCCGCGACCCAACTCCGTCCGAGAGGGTGAGGTGGGTCTCCGCGGCGTCCACTGCAACGGTGCAGTCGGCCCATCGGTGTCCGGTCGGCGTCCAGGTGATCCGGAGTCAGCCGACACGGCCCGTCTCCCGGGCGGGGAAGTCCCGGGCCTCGGCGGCGCAGGACGTCATCCCCCCGACGGAGCTCAGGAGATCGCGTACCACTGGCTGGCCCAGCCGGTGTTGATGGTGCTGGTGGACTGCTCGGAGAGGTTCACGGCGGCCGGCAGCGAGGTCTGGCCGGTCAGGATGGTGCTGTACCGGAGATTGGGCGGCGTCAGACCGGCGTTGACCGAAATGCCGGCGCCCGTGGATTTCAGGGTGAGGGCATTGGTGGCCCAGTTCCCGTTGAGGAGGAGAGCGATGAAGTACGTCCCGGGGGCAGCGGTGAACGGCTTGCCGAGGGCCAGCGGTTTCGCGATCGCGTCGGTCATCAGCTGGGGCGAGATGTCCGGGGTGGCCGCGACCAGCTTGCCGGTGGCGTCGTACACGCCGAGGTAGCAGTTGGCGAGCTGGGCGTTCGGGTCGATGCCGGCCAGGCCCAGCCAGATGTTCGACCAGGTGATCTGCTCGCGCAGGACGATCCGTACCAGGGTGACCCGCCCGCCGACCCCGGCGGTCGACTGGGCGGTGACGTGGCCCGCGTCGTTGGGGTCGCCGGTCCACGCCAAGAGGTTCTGATCCTGCGGCCGGGGCCCCTCGAACCCTGCCCCGGCACCGGGTCCGCTGCTCTGCGGGGGTGCGGTGGCCACGGAACTCGCCGCAGCGCTCGGGCTCGCGCCGGAGCCCCCCTTTGACGCGGTGCAGCCGGTCAGGACGAGCAGCGCCGAGAGTGCGGCAACGAAGCCGGTCGTGGCCGTGGTGGTACGGGTGCGCATGGTCCCCCCATGAGGTGCGGATGTGCCGACGGTCATGATCACACGGTCCACCGGTGCACAAGGGACCGGACCCGACCGCTCACGCCACAACGCCCTCGGTGCAACGCCGGCCCGTGTCAGTGCTCTGCGGCAGGATCACAGCCATGGACACCGAGATGCTCGTAGACGTCTGGCGGCGGATCCTCATCGATCCCCGCAAGTCGTGGGTGCTGTTCGAGCAGGGCACGTGCGTCGTGCTGACCGCTCCGGAGGGAGTGCTCGCCGAGCAGGCCACCGAGATCCTGAAGGAATTCGGCCCCGTACGCGTCGGATCCCCGGCCGCGGACTTCGCGGTGCTCGACCTCACGCAGGCCGAAGGCTGGGTCGTCACCGGCCACCACCACGACGTCCTCAACTACGTCAGCGCCGACGAACCGGATGACGGCTCCGACATCGCGGTCGGTCTCCACGGACGTTCCAAGCGCCACCGGGACGGAACCGAACTCCGCGTCGTCCACGTGGAGGACAAGCGCGGCAGCGCGGCGGAACCGGCCCACGGGGACGGGACCTCGGGTTGAGGGAAGCGGGGCAATGACCGCGGTGGACCGTTCGCAACAGCGCGGGAGCCGGACCGATTCGGTGCCTGCGAGGCGAACGGCGCTCCCGGTAGTCGATCACGCAGTGGGCGCGCGCGGGACGCTGTGCGGCACATCGGCGCGGCACACCACCCTCCACCTGCACCTGCTCGTGCCCGACGCCCTGCAGTCCCCTCCAGAACCGGTGCGGACCGGCGTACGCCCCGGCGGCCCTCGCAGGAGTCTCACACGCGCCCGTCGTACGGGGTGTGCCCGGGCCCGGGCCCGTGTCCGCCCCCACCTGCCCGGGTCAGGCTGCGCACGGCCGGGCACCGGCGCCCGATCAGGGGTAAATCGAAGGTAGCCCCGGCCCCCGGACGCATAGGCTCCGCACATGCCCGGATCAGAACTTCAGCGGATCAACACCTTCCTGTCGGCCTTCGCCCGCCGCCAAGCCGCGCGCTCGGTCGACCTGCCCGGCGGGTTCGCCGTGTACGACGACGCCCTCGCACACTCCCGTGCGAACAACCAGGTCGTCATCGACGCGCCCGCCGTCGACATCGACCCCGAGGCGGTGCCCGCCCTCGTGGAAGAGGTACTCGGGCACCTGCCGCACCGGCTGATCTCGGTTCTGGACGACGAAGCCGGAACGGCGTGTGCGGAGCCGCTGATCCGCGCCGGATACACGCACTCCACCTACCTGGTCATGCTGCACACCGGCCCGGTACCGGTCGACGGCGGACCCGCGGAGGAAGTGGACCTCGACGCCCTGCGCGCCCCGCTCACCCGGCGTTGGCGAGGGTTCCTCCCGACCGTCGAGGAGGAGGTCCTGCGCCACCTCGTCGACCGGCGCGAGGTTCGCCGCCGGGGGGCCGACGGCGTCCACTTCATCGGCGCCCGCACGGCGGAAGGCGAGCTCGCCTCCTGGGCCGACCTCTACCTCGAGCCGTCGACCCGCACCGCCCAGATCGAGGACCTGATGACCTCGGAGGACCACGTCAGGCACGGCTACGCGGACGCCGTCCTGAGCACCGCCCTGCGCCTGGCCGCCGAGCAGGGCTGCGATACCCGCTTCCTGACCGCCGATGCGACGGACTGGCCACGCCACTGGTACGAGCGCCGCGGCTTCTCCGTGATCGGCCACTCCCACTGCTTCGAACGCGGCTGATAGCGAAGCCAGCCCGGGCCGGAATTCATACCGGAGTGAAAATGCGCGCCACGGTCCGCCCGTGGTCCATTGGTGCGGCAACCGCTTGGCGGTGCCACCCAACACCTCGAGAATCCTTTGCATGACAATTCTGCGTAGCACTACACGCGTCGCCGCGGTGGCTGCCGCGGCCGTCGGCATGTTCGTCTTCGCGGCATCGCCCGCGAGTGCGTTCTCGCAGTCGTGGGGGTCAGGTTCCTATCACGCCAGTGGGGATTTTCGTCCCCTCCTCCGGCACTATCCGGGTCGGAGGCAGTGGCTGCTCGGGCGGCGCCGCCCGTAGCTTCTACACCCAGCTCGTCAAGACCAGCGGAAGCTCGAAGGTGTTCTCCAGCTACAGCTACGCGGCGGACGGTCAGCACCAGACCGACCCCCGCGGCATCGGGGTGAGCACCAGCACGTCCTACTACCTGCGGTGGTACGGCAAGAACAACAGCGGCGCCGCCTCGGCTCCCTGCGCGTCGGCGCACACCGCCTGGCCAGGCCGGTTGGGCAGCAGGCCGGCTCCGGGACAGGGGCCGGCCGTGCTTCACGGATGCGGGAAGGGAACGCAGTGACTTCGTGGAGGCGCCGCCTCACCGGCTTGCTCTGTCTCCTGTCGGCTCTTACGGGTTGCACGGACGCGGGTTCGGCGCACACGCCGCCCCCTGCCCGCACCGGCCCGGGTCAGACGCATGTCGCCGTGATCGGCCAAGGTGCCATGGAGGGCACCACCTGGCGGGTGGACCTCGTCTCCGCGGACGGGAAACTCTGCACGCAGGCCACCGTCGGCGGAAAACCGGCGGGCAGCGGATGCGAACCCCCGGTTTCGAAAGAAGTTCCGGTGAACATTGCCCTGGACGGGCTGGATCCCAGCGTGCTCCTGATTTATGGCGCGGCGGATCCAGGCGTCGCCCGCCTGGTGGCACGATCCGCGTCCGGCGAATCGCAGGCCGTCGATGTCACGGCGCACCAGGGAAAATCATTCTTCGCCTACGCATCGAAGCCCGGGACCGCAGAGGATCTGATGGCTTTTGACTCCGGCGGGCAGCAGGTGTTTTCCGCCGCGGACAAGATCCGGGAGTTCGAAACCCCGGCCGCGTGACGTATTCGGGTGCTTGACCTCGATTCGTCAGCAGGGTTCGGTCACTGACCTGCTCGCCACGTTGCCCGTCACGTCCCCGGGCTGTTCGGGGTGGCCGTCGCGTGTCGCCGCGGGCGCCGCGCCGGCTTCCACTGGCCCGGAGTACTACCAACCTTCTGCCTCCCGAAGTCCAACAGCTCCCGGCTGCCACCCGAACGACTCCGCAATCTGGGCATCCGGCTCGCCGAAGCCCGCTCGTGCGCGCTGTTCCCGCTCGCTACCGACTGCCCACAGCAGTCCTCGCTCGGACCCCTCGACATCAATAGCGGTGCGCCGCCGCGGGGGGACTCGGCCGCCTACGCTGCCGAAGTCGGCCGCTGCAGCTCAACCAAGGAGGACAGCAGATGACCAGCCGCAACCTTCGCGCGGACGGTGAGGTCTGGGACCTCTTCGGCACATTGCACCGGGCGCTGTGGAGCGGCGGGGGCCAATGGGCCGGCAAGTCGACCGTCGCCCGCCTGCTGGCGGCTGCTGGCTGTTCATTACGGCGTCACCGTCTACCCCCATGACTATCACGACGCCCGCGGTCACAACGATCGCAGGATCGCCCGCCGCGTCGCTCTCCGCGAACCCGCCACCGAGCCTGACGTGGAAAAGACTTGGGTCCACACCACTCCAGAGGAGATGGCCGCCGAGACCCTGGCCGGCTTCCCGGAGCGGTTCCAACGGGCTCTCGACGACCTGTGCGCGCTCGTGTCCGGCCACCCGATCATCGCCGAAGGCTGGGGACTTCGACCCGAACTCGTCACACCCGTCATCGACTCACCGCGCCGGATGATCGTGATGGTGCCCACGCCCGAGTTCCGCGACCGGCAGGTCCGCGAACTATCCCGACCCACCTCGCTCGGGCACCGCGTCAGCGACCCCGCCCGGGCCCAGGTCAACCGTCTGGGCCGCGACCGACTCGTTGCCGAGGACGCCGTCCGCCAGGCGCACCACTTCGGCATCCGCGTGATCGAAATTGATGGTTCCCGCGACGCCGAAGCGATTGCGGAGATTGCCGCTGATCACTTCGGCCCCTACCTCCGACAGTAAGATCGCAACTCTTGATCATCGGAGGCGTTCAGGGAGTTCCGACAGCACGCCGCGGGGAAGAAGCCCCGAGCGCCGACGACTTCTGAGATGCGCGCCACCCCGCATACGCAGAGCGCGACCAGGCTCCTCGTAGTCACCCCCGGCCAGGCACTGCCATCCTCCCTCCACCGCGGCTGTCGGGAAGACCCGCCCACGCCGAGCCGAACCCAGAGCCGGTGTACTCACCGCAGCCACCACCGTGCTCAGGGCCTCCGCTCGTCGACGCTCGCACTCCCTGACCTCAGGCCGTCGCACGCCCGGTTGCGGCCTCAGAGGGCCTTGACGTGACTTCAGCCGTGGGGAGAGCACGAGCTCTTGGAGCAGCTGTTCACCAGCTGCCGAGGGTCAGGCCCGCCTCTCGTGCAACTCTCAGAACTCACCGTCGACACCCGTGACCGCCGGAGGTCCCAGGGGTGCGTCCTTCTCCGAGAACCCCAGCTCCTGGAGGGCGCCGGCCAGCAGGCGGACGGCGTTGTCCTCGGCGGTGGCCCGGTCTGAGGCCTCGACTTCGAGCCGGACGGAAAAGGTACCGCCCTCGTGGAGCGTGAGCAGTTCCACGTCTTCGGTCTCGCTCAAGTCGGTGTGGTGTGAAGCCAGCCTCCTCGCCAGCTCGGAGCGTGCTGCATCGTCGACGTCCCTCAGGAACGTGCCGGGCACGGTGATGACGTAGGTGGTCACTGCTGCCTCCTGTCGACTGGCAAAGGCCGGGTTGTGCGGATGCCCCGGTGTCGCGCGTCAAATCCCCTTAAGCTCAGCAGATCGGAGTGGCGGATGTCGCCCCGCAGCCCCGTCTCGGCGAGTCTGGGTTTCGGGGCCAGGTCAGTGCCGCGACCGTTCACGCTCCCTGCGACCTCCCTTCGGCGCGCTCGCTCGTGAGCGCACTGGTGGCAACCGTCGCGGGGTCCTCCCACTGGCCGATGAACTGGACGATTCCCTCACGGTCCCTGCCGGGGCTGAAGATCCTGCTCCCTCGTAGAGCCGGGAGGGGCGCCCGCTCATGCCGCACCGTCCTCGGCGCGGTCGCAGCCCGCGAGGCGCAGGTCCCCGCCGTGTCAGCGCGGACCCGCAGGGCAGGACTCGGGTCAGGACTGCCGTCGAAAGCGCCGTACCAGGAGGCGAACTCCGACTGGTCGCGCCGCCGCCGGGCGAGTCAGCGGCGGGCGGGGGTCTCGGGCATGGGGCGTCACTCCAGCTCCGGTGCGGGCGGCAGCAGGGCGCCGAGCGATGTGGGGACGGTGCGGTGCCCTGCTGCTTCAAGGGCCTGCCCCGGGGTAGTGCAGTCACCCCGAGCGGCGTGTATTCACCGTAGGGAGACGCGGCTGCCGGGCTCGACGAAGTGCGCCTCATTCCGGATTCTCACCCGGGGGAGTCGAACACGGCCGTGATCAGGGTGCGGGCGCTGTCGCCGTAGCGGCCATGTCTGCCGGGGCCCGGCGAACGCCTGCTCGTAA
The DNA here is from genome assembly GCF_033794505.1 of Streptomyces sp. MB09-01. Taxonomy (NCBI): domain Bacteria; kingdom Bacillati; phylum Actinomycetota; class Actinomycetes; order Kitasatosporales; family Streptomycetaceae; genus Streptomyces; species Streptomyces sp. MB09-01. Next base: position 19,109 of record NZ_JARAYQ010000132.1, read on the forward strand.
TCTGCGAGTTCTCGGGGCTGCGCGATGTTGACTTCGGCGGTAAGCGTCTCGACTACAACGTGCTGGTCGTCGTAGATGGAGAAGGCCTCCAGCGGCCAGATGAAACGCGGGGCGGTGAACGCGGTGACGCCGAGGGAGGGACGCGAGCGGCCGCACGGTGAGAAGGTGGCGGAGCTGGGCGGCCATGGTGTGGGCGCCGTCGAAGCGGGCGGACAGCTCACACCCGGTCAGGCTGGCCTCCTTGCGCAGGTGCGACAGGCGTACGGCGAGGGCTTCGCGGGCCGCCCGGGCGCCGGAGGGCGGCGCGGGGGGCATGGGCTGTCCGGCGGCTCAGACGGTGTACTGGTCGTGCGGGATGCCGCGCTCCCTCACCGTTTGGAAGGCCGTCTCACGCAGCTTGATCACGGCGGGGCGGTCGGAGACGGAGTGCTTCGGGTCGTCCCAGTCGCCGACTCCGGTGAAGTGGTTCCAGCGGACCAAACGTATCGTCGATCAGCCAGAGGTCGTTTCCGATCAGCGTGATGTCCGACGCCTGTCGACGCGGGAGCCAGCACACCTGTTCCCCGGCGTCGATGTTCAGCATCGGGGCGGCGTGCTCCCACCGGCTGTAGTCGGTGACCGGCTCGGAGACCACCCGAGCGCGCAGGCACCGTCTGCTGCCCGACCCAAGGGGCGGAAATACAGGAAGCCGCGCCGGCCAGCTCGCTGCCGGGGCGGGGGCTGGTCGCTTGTGCGGTGGTTAGAGGGCGAGGCTCGCAAATGCCTCGGTGGCCCACGCTCCCGCGCCCCGACGGCGAGGAATGTTGGTCGCCGAGCGGTGGACCACCGGGAGCGCTGTAGCGAAGCGATAGGGCGAGCAGATCGGCCGCCGGGAAGCGTGGTCCCAGCGCGCTACCCGGCCGGTCCCCGGGGAACCTCGACCAGCGGCCAGCTCCGCACGACAGACGGCATCAGCCACTGTGCCGCTTGCCTGCGGGCGGAAACCCCGTACTGCCGGGCGTGTCCGCCCTCGGCGGCGTGTGACGTCGCGGAACCCGGGCAGGTGCGGTTCATGGGCACACTGAAGGGCTGGGAACGGGCGATCGAGCAGGCCGAGCAGGCTCTTGCGGAGAAGCTGTTCGGCAGTGATGCGGCGGAGACGGAGGTGGTCGAGGCGCTGCTCCGAACGTGCGACGGGCAGGCCGTCGTGTGCAGCTCCCAGCGCACCGTGGTGCCGAACGTGTACACCGTTGAGCTGCCTACGCCCGTGTACGCCGAGATCGGTCCGCACCTCACCGGCGTGGGGCAGGAGCTGACCGACCGGTTGGAGCGCCACGGTGAGCGCGAGGGCTACGAATGGGCCGGGCCGCTCACCGTGCGGCTCACCGCGGCTGAGCAGGTCCCGAACGGCCGTTACCAGATCCGCTGTGCCCCCATGGCACACATCACGTCCGCGCCGCTGAGTGCTCCGGACGCGTAACCCGGCGATGCCGGGCCGTCGGCCCACCGCTCGATCAGCACCAGGCGGTCGGCTGCCGCCTCGGTCCCGCTGCGGGTGGGTTGTGCCCGCGACGTGAGGTCGGCTGACACCGCTCGGCCTGAGGCTCGGGTGGGCGTGGGGTCATTCCTGCTTCGGCTTCGGCGTAGCTCGGGTTGCCCGCCTCGCGGGCGGTGTCGTAGACGGGCGACCTTCGGCGGGCGGGCGCCCTGTCGGCCTGTCGCGGACTGCGACGCGCACCTGTCGGTGATCCGGGACGCGGACGCGGCCGTACGACTGCCGTCCGAGGTGGTGGGGCGGCATCCGGCCCGCAGGGCAGACAAAAGCCCCTGGGGCCCGGCGGGCCCGGCAGGGGCTGATCAGTTGCAGGGTGGCTTCACCGTGTGAACGGGTACGGGTACGGGGAGCTATGTCGCCGGACTCAGGTTCAGCCGGAAGCGCCCGGGCTTGCCTCCACGGGGGCCTCCTCCGTGGTCAAGATGAAGGGGGCGGTATCCGGCGTCTCCGTGGTCGGCGTCTCCGTGGTCGGCGTCTCCGTGGTGGGGGTTTCCGTCTCCGGGGTCTCCGTCTTCGGGGTTTCCGTGGTGGGGGCGGGCTTTTCGGGCTTGTGCTCGCAGTACACGGTGCCCTTGTAGAACTTGCAGCCCGGCATGTTCTTGACGTCCTTGATCTTGCCGTGCTTCTTGCCCTGGTTCTTCTTGCCGTGCTTCTTGCCCTTGTGGCCTCCCTTGTCCTTCTTGCCCTCATGACTGCTCTTCGCATGGTCGGCGACCAGCGTGGCCGCCTCGCTGACCTGCGGCGTGGCCGGCGCTGCGAATGCACTGGTGGGCAGCAGCACGCCTCCCCCGACCATCACGGCCGAGACGGCGAACATCGAGAAACGCTGCTTCCGGGAGGTGCGAGCCATGAGAAGTACTCCAGTGAAGGGGGGTGGGGGGAGGTTTCGAAGGACGATCGCGGTGGTGAAATGTCTTGTTTGTCCCTCTGCTAAAAGACTGACTCCCGCACTTCACGACGCCGTCCGCCGACTGTCACAGGCACGTGACAGGCCCCCCTGCCCGGGGCGGCACGCGTTCGACACCACGCCAGGGCGAGGGTCCGGCGCGCAGCGTCTGGGAGTGCGGGTGCCAGATGGCCGGGCCATGCCCCCCGTTCCGGCTCCGTCGCAGCGCCGGCCGGGGCGGGCAGGTCTCGGGCAGTCGGGAGAGCAGCGGCGCTGCCTTGCTGTCGATCCGGGCGGGCCAGGTGCGCCTTTGCGTCACGCCCCGACTTTCCGTGCCGTGACCCGGGCCCGTGCGTGGGGCGCAATGGAGTGACGGATGACGCCGAAGGGCGGCGAAGCGGCCAAGAGCCCCACCACATCCGTCCGCCCCCCGAATTCCACCCCATAAAGACGATCCGCAAGGACCAGCCGTCCGAAGCCGGGCACTCCGGACTCATCGGTGGCAACGGAGGCTCGGCGGGCAATCCGCCTCGTGCGAACACCGACGGCCGCGTCATGCGGTTGGGGGATGGCCACCCGTACGGCCGTGTCTACAACGTCCGTCGAGAGGCGGTGTGACCTCGACTGAAGCCCGTCCGGCCGGCATGCGGCTCCAGCGGCGCTCCTGCCCGCCCATCTGTGTGAGCGCGCGGCGGGTCCCCGGGGGCGGTAGGTGACCCCGCGGGCCGGGTCGGCCCGGCCGGGGCGGTGTCGGGTGGATGGCGACGCATCCGGAGGCCGCGAGCGCGCAGCGTCCTCAGCCGGCCAGGGCGACGAGCCTTCGGTACTCGAGCTGGTCGGCTCGCCGGGCGGTGAGGTGGACGTGAACGTCGGCGAGGTACTCCTTCAGGGCGCTGTACCCGGCCGTGTAGGTCTCCTCCTGCTCGCCGGCGTCCGGTGGCATCCAGAAGATCAACAGCTGCGCGTTCCTTCGCGTGCCCTCGGGGCTGGCGAAGGACAACTCGTGGATGACCAGCCTCGGCTCGTCCGCCGGCAGGGCCTGCATCAACTCGTCATGGGTCAGGTTTCCCTCCACATCCGCAACCAGCACGTCCGGGACGTCCGCGTAGCGGAGGGTCACGGTGTTGATCTCCCGCTTCTCCCGCAGATGATGCAGGGCAGCAAGGGCGCTCTCCGAAAGCGCGATCGGGCTGCTCACAGGCGTCTCACCTCGGTGCTGGTCAGGACCAGGGAATCAGGGCGGTAAGGGTGCTGTCCCCGTGGTCCTGCCCAGCGAGAGGAGATCCCGGCGCTGGTGGCTACGGGTTCGACGAGCGGGCGGCCAGGAAGGCTGCTGCACCGGCCACCGGCCACCGGCCACCGGGGCG